>QBLX01000025.1:0-27335 GCA_003241825.1 Alphaproteobacteria bacterium | reverse complement strand
GGGGCTCTGACCCTGACCGATGCGGCCCTGTATGACGGGTCTGCGGCCAAGCCGATCAAGAAGCTGCCGAACAGCGAGCCCGTGGCGGTGCCGGCATGAGCGGAAAACTCTGATGGCGGATCATGATCCACAGGCAGATCAGGCCCTCGCCACTTACCGCGCCGAGATCCGCGCGGTCGGGCGTCAGCAGCGACTGGCCGGGTTCGGTCTCGTCCTGCTTGGAGCCGTGATGGTCTATGCGTCGCAGAAGGCCGGCGGGGCGGGCGAGGCTGTGCTTTGGGGCGGTTATGCCGCCCTGGCGGCCGGGTGGGCGCTTATGCTGGTCGCTATATTCCTTCGTACCCGATATCACCGCCGCCGCATGCGCGAGATGAACTGAACCATGGCCGGAATCCTGCAAGACAAGGATCGCATCTTCACCAACCTGTACGGCTTCCAGGACTGGACGCTCGACGGGGCGAAGAACCGCGGGGCGTGGAATTCGACCAAGGACATGCTCGACCTCGGGCGCGACTGGATCATCACCAATGTCAAGAACTCGGGCCTGCGCGGTCGGGGCGGGGCAGGGTTCTCCACCGGCCTGAAATGGTCATTCATGCCCAAGGAAGTGAAGGACCGGCCGCACTATCTGGTGGTCAATGCCGACGAGTCCGAGCCCGGGACCTGCAAGGACCGGGAGATCATGCGTCATGATCCCCACCTGCTGATCGAGGGCTGTCTGATCGCCTCCTTCGCGATGCAGGCGCACGCCTGTTACATCTATCTGCGCGGCGAATATGTGCTGGAACGCGAGCGTATGGAGGCTGCGGTCAAGCAGGCCTATGAGGCTCGACTGATCGGCAAGAACAACGTCCACGGCTGGGATTTCGACGTCTACATCCACCACGGCGCAGGGGCCTATATCTGCGGCGAGGAGACAGCGCTTCTGGAGAGCCTCGAGGGCAAGAAGGGCCAGCCCCGGCTGAAGCCGCCATTCCCGGCGGGCGCGGGCCTCTATGGCTGCCCGACCACTGTGAACAACGTCGAGTCCATCGCCGTCGTCGGCACCATCCTGCGGCGCGGGGCGGAGTGGTTCGCAGGCTTCGGCCGGGCCAACAACACCGGCACCAAGCTGATGTGCATCAGCGGCCATGTGAACAAGCCCTGCAACGTCGAGGAGGCCATGAGCATCCCGCTGAAGCAGCTGCTGGAAGACCATTGCGGCGGCGTT
Organism: Alphaproteobacteria bacterium; assembly: GCA_003241825.1. Taxonomy (GTDB): domain Bacteria; phylum Pseudomonadota; class Alphaproteobacteria; order Caulobacterales; family Caulobacteraceae; genus Brevundimonas. Next base: position 26,125 of record QBLX01000025.1, on the reverse strand, counting down.
CGCGGCGGCTGGGACAATCTGAAGGCCGTGATCCCCGGCGGATCCTCGGTGCCGCTGATCACGCGCGAGATGTCCGAAACGGCGCTGATGGATTTCGACAGCCTGCGCGAGATGCGCTCGGGCCTCGGAACCGCCGCCGTCATCGTGATGGACAACTCCACCGACCTGGTGAAGGCGATCGCGCGGATCAGCTATTTCTACAAGCACGAGAGCTGTGGCCAGTGCACGCCGTGCCGCGAAGGCACGGGCTGGATGTGGCGGGTGCTGGAGCGGATGTCGATCGGCGAGGCGGATCCGTCCGAGATCGACATGCTGCTGGAAGTCTCGACCCAGATCGAAGGCCATACGATCTGCGCACTGGGCGATGCTGCGGCCTGGCCGGTGCAGGGGCTGATCCGGCATTTCCGTCACGAGATCGAGGATCGAATCTCGCAATACCGCATCCGCCGCGCGAATTTCGCCGGCCACGCGATCGCGGCGGAGTGATCATGCGGGCTGTCGTCGTCATCGCGATGGGTGGACTGGTGCTGGGGGCCTGTGGTTCCGAGCCGCAGTCTGCTGCGCCTGAGGCTCCGGCCCCTGCGGCGGTTCCGATGATGCCGTCTGCACCTGTTTCGGCCGTGGCGCTGACCGAGGCCAGTTTGATTTCGGTCTGCCGGGCCGGGATGTCCTTCATCCACGACCAGCCGGTCGGCGTGATCCTGTCCGAAGACGTTTCCGACGGGGTCATGACAGCCTCCTGGCCAGCGCCTGTGGATGGTGGTCGACGCTTTGCCGATTGCCGCGTCGAGAACGACACGGTCCAGTGGCGGCCAGCACGGCTGCCGGATGGCCAGACGGCGGCATGGTCGAACACGCCGACCGACCCGGTCGTCCGCTTTACTTTCGAGGGCGACCAGATCGTCCTGAACCAGACCAATCCCGACGGAGCGAGATCGCAAGCGATGCTGCCCGTGCCGGTTCAACAAGAGGCCGCTTCCTGATGCCTATCGCCAAGGTCAACGGCGTCGAGACCGAATTCGAGCCCGGGATGACCGTGCTCCAGGTCGCCGAACGCGCCGGTGCCGAGATTCCGCGTTTCTGCTACCATGAGCGGCTGTCGATCGCCGGCAACTGCCGCATGTGCCTGGTTGAGGTGAAGCCCGGACCGCCCAAGCCTCAGGCCTCCTGCGCCCTGCCGGCCGCCGAGGGTCAGGAAATCTTCACCGACACGGCGATGGTCAAGAAGGCTCGCGAAGGGGTGATGGAGTTCCTGCTCATCAACCACCCGCTGGACTGCCCGATCTGCGACCAGGGCGGCGAATGCGACCTGCAGGACCAGGCCATGGGCTATGGCCGGGATGGCTCGCGCTATGCCGAGAACAAGCGCGCGGTCGAAGAAAAGAACATGGGTCCGACGGTCAAGACCTTCATGACCCGCTGCATCCAGTGCACCCGCTGCGTGCGTTTCGTGACCGAGGTCGCCGGCGTGCCGGACATCGGCATGATCAGCCGGGGCGAAGATGCGGAGATCACGACCTACCTCGAGAAGGCCGTCGATTCCGAACTGTCGGGCAACGTCAATGACCTGTGCCCCGTTGGCGCGCTGACGCACCGGCCCTGGCAGTTTCACTATCGCCCGTGGGAGCTGAAGCGGACCGAGACCATCGACGTGATGGACGCCCTCGGCTCCAACATCTCGGCCCAGGCCAAGGGGATGGAAGTCATGCGCATCCTGCCGCGCGTGAACGAGGGCATCAACGAGGAGTGGCTGTCGGACAAGAGCCGCTATATCGTCGACGGATTGCAGAAGCGGCGCCTTGACCGGCCCTATGTCCGCGACAATGGCAAATTGCGTCCCGCATCATGGGACGAGGCCCTGGGCGTCGTCGCAGCGCGCCTGAAAGCGGCCAAGGCAGACCGGATCGGCGTCATCGCCGGCGACCTGCAGGACGCCGAGTCGATGAAGGCGACGCTGGACCTGTTCCGCGCGCTGGGATCGGCGAATACCGATTGCCGTCAGGACGGATCGGCGCTGGGCGTCGGCCCGCGCGAGGGCTGGCTATTCAACTCGGGCATTGCCGGGATCGAACAGGCTGATGCGATCCTGCTGGTCGGGGTCAATCCAAGGACCGAGGCCCCGCTGCTGAATGCCCGCCTGCGCAAGGCCTGGCTCGGCGGCAAGACCGAGATCATGGTGATCGGCGCGCAGGCCGATCTGACCTATGAGTACAGCTATCTGGGCGCGGGTTCGAAGACGCTGTCGAAACTGCCCAAGGCCGCTGCAGACGTGCTTTCGCAGGCCGAGCGTCCAGCGATCATCGTCGGTGGCGGAGCGATCTCGGGCCAAGCCGGACCGGCCGTCCTGAACGCTGTCGGTGCCTTGGCGAAGAAGGTGGGCGTGATTGCCGAAGGCTGGAATGGCTTCAACGTCCTGCATACCGCGGCGTCGCGCGTGGCCGGTCTGGACATGGGCTTCGTGCCTGCTGACGGAGGCCTCAGCGCAGTCCAGATGGTCCATCCGGGTGCGCTGGATGTGCTGTTCCTGCTGGGTGCCGACGAGATCGACGCCTCGGCATCCAATGCCTTCAAGATCTACCTGGGTAGCCATGGCGACAATGGTGCCCATGGTGCCGATGTGATCCTGCCTGGCGCGGCCTACACCGAGAAGGCCGGCCTTTACGTCAATACCGAAGGCCGGGTGCAGATGGCCGAACGCGTCGTCTTCCCCAAGGGCGAAGCCAAGGACGACTGGGCCATCGTGCGGGCCCTGTCCGAGCGGGTTGGCCAGACCTTGCCCTATGACAGCCTCGACCAGCTCCGGACCCGGCTGATGGCCGATCATCCCACCTTCGGACGGATCGACTATCTGGCTCCGGCGCAGTCGTTCGACGTCGCGGCGCTGGGTACAAAAGGCGACACAGGTGACACAGCCTTCGTGTCTGCGGTCATCGATCCCTATCTGAACAACCCGATCGCACGGGCCAGTTCGACGATGGCCGAGCTGTCCGCGTTGCGGATTGCCCCGGTCGCGATGGCGGCGGAGTAGGTTATGGACGCCTCCACATCCTTCTGGTCCACGCCTGTCGGCTGGACCCTTGCCACGACCGGCGCAGTCGTTCTGGTCACCGTCGGCATCCTGATTTCGGTTGCCTTCCTGCTGCTGGCCGATCGCAAGATCTGGGCGGCCGTCATGATGCGCAAGGGGCCCAATGTCGTCGGGCCGTTCGGACTGCTTCAGTCCTTTGCCGACATGATCAAATTCGTCCTGAAAGAGATCGTCGTGCCGGCCGGTGCAGACAAGGCGGTCTTCCTGCTGGCTCCGGTCATCACCGTGATCACGGCGTTCATCGTCTGGGCTGTGATCCCGTTCGCGCCGGGCTGGGTCATTTCCGACCTGAACGTCGGCATCCTGTACGTCTTCGCGATCAGTTCGCTGGGCGTCTACGGGATCATCATGGGCGGCTGGGCGTCCAACTCGAAATACCCCTTCCTCGGCTCGCTGCGGTCGGCCGCCCAGATGGTGTCCTATGAAGTCTCCATCGGGCTGGTGATCGTCAACGTGATCATCCTGGCAGGGACGATGAACCTGACGGCAATCGTCACGCAGCAGCAGGGCTGGATCTGGAACTGGTTCGCCTTTGGTGGCGGGGCAGGGACCTGGCCGACGGTGCTGGTGATGTTCCCCATGGCCATCATCTTTTTCGTGTCGGCCCTGGCCGAAACCAACCGCCCGCCCTTCGACCTGCCCGAGGCCGAGTCCGAGCTCGTGGCCGGCTATCAGGTCGAATATTCCTCGACGCCCTACCTGCTGTTCATGATGGGCGAGTACGTCAACATCATCTTCATGTGCGCGATGATCAGCCTGCTGTTCTTCGGCGGCTGGAACCCGGGCTTCGACGTCTCGCTGATCGGGCTGGAGACGTGGCCGGAGTGGGTGGCGAACCTGTTCTACCTGCTGGTGCTGTGCATCAAGATTGTCTTCTGGTTCTTCATGTTCGCGATGGTGAAGACCTTCGTGCCGCGTTACCGCTACGATCAGCTGATGCGTCTGGGCTGGAAGATCTTCCTGCCGACGTCGCTGGTGGCCGTGGTCGTCGTCTCGGCCTGGCGCGTGTTCGTGGTGGGTTCGTGATGCGCGTCAACGCACCCATCCTGATCGCCCCCACCCTGATCGTCGGCATGCTGGCCGGTTGCGCGCCGGATCCATCGCTCCCGACCTCGCCCCTGCAATGGCAGCGTCGCCAGGAGGCGATCGAGCAGCGCGAGACCGAACGCAAGGTCCTGTGTGCCCAACCTGCAAGAGTCGCCGACGCTGCGTGCGCCGCGCGTCCCGGAGCCCCGTCATGATTGCCCGCATCCAACAGACCGTTAAGGGGGCGCTGCTGGTCGATCTGGTCGGCGCGCTGGGCCTGACCCTGCGAGAGTTCTTCCGGCCCAAGCACACGGTCAACTATCCGTTCGAACGCAACCCGCAGTCGCCACGCTTCCGGGGCGAACATGCCCTGCGCCGTTACGCGAATGGCGAGGAGCGGTGTATCGCCTGCAAGCTGTGCGAGGCCATCTGTCCGGCCCAGGCCATCACGATCGAATCCGAGCCGCGTGCCGACGGCAGCCGCCGCACGACCCGCTACGACATCGACATGGTCAAATGCATCTACTGCGGCCTGTGCCAGGAGGCCTGTCCGGTCGATGCCATCGTCGAGGGACCGAACAGCGAGTTCGCGACCGAGACGCGCGAGGAACTGTATTTCGACAAGGACCGCCTGCTGGACAATGGCGACCGCTGGGAACGCCAGATCGCCAAGAACCTGGAGCTCGACGCGCCGTACCGGTGACAGCGTTATGTGTGTGCCACGCCGTCGGAGGCGTGAAAGTTGCTTCTATTCTTGGCGTTCGATGTCTATGAGGTGCGGCGATTCCGCCGCACCAAATCCGAGTCTGAAAGGGCGAAAGCCTCCATGCTGCAAGGCATAGCCTTCTATCTGCTGGCGACGGTCGCCGTGGTTTCCGCCCTGCTGGTGGTGACTGCGCGCAATCCCGTGCACAGCGTCCTGTTTCTGATCCTGGCCTTCTTTTCGTCAGCAGGCCTGTTCGTACTGCTGGGGGCCGAGTTCCTGGCGATGCTGCTTGTCGTGGTCTACGTCGGTGCCGTCGCGGTTTTGTTCCTGTTCGTCGTCATGATGCTGGACGTCGACTTCGTGCGGCTGCGCGAAGGTTTTGCACGCTACCTGCCTTTTGCCCTTGTGATCGCAGCGGTGCTGCTGACCGAGATGATCCTGATTTCCCTGGCCGTGGTGAACGGCGGTGCTGCGGCGGGTCGCGACACGCTGACCCCGGCAACGCCGGAGATGTCGAACATCGAGGCGATCGGGCGGGTGCTTTACACGGACTACGTCTACATGTTCCAGGCGTCCGGGATCGTGCTGCTGATCGCGATGATCGGGGCCATCGTCCTGACCCTGCGCCACAAGCCCGGCGTCAAGCGCCAGAGCGTGGCCACCCAGGTGGGACGCGATGCCAAGACAGCCGTCGAGATCAAGGCTGCCGTCACCGGCGCTGGCCTGAACCCCGAGGAACTTCGCTGATGGATGTTACCCTCGCGCATTATCTGGCCGTTGGGGCCATGCTGTTCACGATCGGGGTGTTCGGCATCTTCGTGAACCGCAAGAACGTCATCATCATCCTGATGTCGGTCGAGCTGATCCTGCTGGCCGTGAACATCAATTTCGTCGCCTTCTCGGCCTATCTGAACGACATCCAGGGACAGATCATGGCCATGTTCGTGCTGACGGTCGCGGCTGCCGAGGCAGCGGTCGGCCTGGCCATCCTGGTGACCTTCTTCCGCAATCGCGGCGACATCGCCGTCGATGACGCCTCGATGATGAAGGGCTGATCGTGAGTTTCGAACTGCTCGTCATCCTCGGTGTCTTCGCACCCCTGGTCGGGGCCGCGATCGTCGGCTTCTTCGGCCGGCGGCTGGGCGATATCCCGTCACAGGCCATCACGACCGGTCTGCTTTTCTTCTCCTGCGCCGTTTCGTGGATCGTGTTCTCCCAGTGGACCTGGGGCGGGCTGGAAGCCTTCACGATCCGGCTGGCACCCTTCATCAACGTCGGGGACTTCCAGTCTTCCTGGTCGATCCGGATCGATGCCCTGTCAGCGGTCATGCTGGTTGTCGTCACCAGCGTGTCCTCGCTCGTGCACCTCTATTCCTGGGGCTATATGGCCGAGGACGACAGCCGGCCGCGCTTCTTCGCCTATCTGTCGCTGTTCACCTTCGCCATGCTGGCCTTGGTCACGGCTGCCGACTTCATGCAGTTGTTCTTCGGCTGGGAGGGCGTGGGTCTGGCGTCCTATCTGCTGATCGGCTTCTGGTACAAGAAGCCAACGGCCAGCGCCGCGGCTATCAAGGCCTTTGTCGTCAACCGGGTCGGTGACTTCGGCTTCGCGCTCGGCATCATCACTGTCTTCTGGATGTTCGGCACGATCGAGTTCGCCGAACTGTTCCCGCTGATCTCGTCGCGCGAGAACACGGGATGGGTCTTCCTGAACCATGAGTGGTCCGCCCTGGATCTGGCCGGTGTGCTGCTGTTCATCGGCGCGATGGGCAAGTCGGCGCAGTTCTTCCTGCACACCTGGCTGCCCGACGCCATGGAGGGCCCGACCCCGGTCTCCGCCCTGATCCACGCCGCCACCATGGTGACGGCGGGTGTCTATATGGTCTGCCTGCTGAGCCCGATCTATGAGTACGCTCCGACGGCCTCATTCCTGATCGCCATCACCGGCGGGATTACCGCGCTGTTCGCCGCTACCGTCGGTCTGGCGCAGAACGACATCAAGCGGGTCATCGCCTATTCGACCTGTTCGCAGCTCGGCTACATGTTCTTTGCTGCGGGCGTCGGTGCCTATCAGGCAGCCATGTTCCACCTGTTCACCCACGCCTTCTTCAAGGCCCTGCTGTTCCTGGGCGCCGGATCGGTGATCCATGGCATGCACCACGAGCAGGACATGCGGAAGATGGGCGGGCTCTGGAAGCTTTTGCCTGTCACCTATGCGGTCATGGTCATCGGGACGATTGCCATCACCGGCCTCGGCATTCCCGGTCACGATTTCAAATTCGGTTTCGCCGGCTTCTACTCCAAGGACTCGATCCTCGAGAGCGCCTTCGCCTCGGCGGACTACAGCCCGGCGGGCCTGTTCGTCTTCTTCATCGGCCTGTTCGCTGCTGGGCTGACCGCCTACTATTCGTGGCGTCTGATCTTCATGACCTTCCACAACAAGCCAGCGTGGAAGGAAGCCGGGCATGGGTCCCATGACGACCATGCGAGCGCCGCGCAGCTGGAAACCCATTCCGAGCCGCTGCCGGATCATCATGCAGACGTCCATGACGATCACGGGCATGACGATCACGGGCATGACGATCACGGGCATGACGATCACGCGCATCACGGTCCGCTGAAGCCGCATGAGAGCCCGTGGGTGATGCTGGTCCCGCTTCTGCTCCTGTCGGTCGGTGCAGTGGCAGCCGGTTTCGCCTTCTACGACCAGTTCGTCGGCTATCACGAGCATGACTTCTGGCGCGGGGCGATCTTCACTGCGCCAGACAACCACGTCCTGCATGACAGCCACGAAGTCCCTACCTGGGTGCTCTGGGCTCCACTGGTCGTGTCCAGCATCGGCACCCTGGCCGCCGTCTGGCTGTATGTTCTGAAGGAAGGCCTTGCGCGTCGCATTGCCGACCGGAAGGGGCCGCTCTGGACCTTCCTCTACAACAAGTGGTTTTTCGACGAGCTTTATGACCTGGTCTTCGTGAAGGGCGCCCGTGCGCTGGGCGACTTCTTCTGGAAGATCTGCGACGTGCGGATCATCGATGGCCTGGGTCCGAACGGTGCAGCCTGGGCCGCGCTGAAATCGGCCGGACGTCTGGCGCGTGTCCAGTCCGGCTATGTCTACCATTATGCGTTCGTGATGCTGATCGGCGTAGCCGTTCTGCTGGCCTTCGCCCTCTACACCTGGGGATCGTAAGGCATGCCCCATATCCTGACGATCGTGACCTTCCTGCCCCTGCTGGGTGCCGCCGTGATCTTCGGCGCGCGTCTGCTGGCAAGGTCCGACGAGGCTTCGGCCAGCACAGCCCGCTGGGTCGCCATGATCACAACGCTGGCAACTCTCGCGGTGGCCGTGGTGCTGGTCGTCCAGTTCGATCCAGCCAATCCGGCCTATCAGTTCGTCGAGAATTTCGGCTGGTTTGCAGGGGCGAGCTATCACATGGGCGTGGACGGGGTCTCGATCCTGTTCGTCCTGCTGACAGCCTTCCTGATGCCGATCTGCATTCTCGCCAGCTGGAAGTCGATCGAGACGCGTGTCGTCGAATACATGATCGCCTTCCTGGTGCTGGAAACGCTGGTGATCGGTGTGTTTTGCGCGCTGGACCTGTTCCTGTTCTATATCTTCTTCGAGGGCACCCTGGTGCCGATGTTCCTGATCATCGGCATCTGGGGCGGGGCAAACCGGATCTATGCCTCGTACAAATTCTTCCTCTACACCCTGCTCGGGTCCGTTCTGATGCTTCTGGCCATGCTGTGGATGGCCAATGAGGCTGGGACCACAAGCATTCCAGCCCTGAAGGAGTACGCCTTCTCGGCCCAGGCGCAGCCCTTGCTATGGCTGGCCTTCTTCGCCTCCTTCGCGGTCAAGATGCCGATGTGGCCCGTCCACACCTGGTTGCCGGACGCTCACGTCCAGGCACCGACTGCCGGGTCGGTCATCCTCGCAGGCATCCTGCTGAAGCTGGGCGGTTACGGCTTCATCCTGTTCAACGTCCCGATGTTCCCGCTGGCCTCGCAACAGTTCGCCCCGATGGTCTTCGCCCTTTCGGTCATTGCCATCGTCTACACGTCGCTGGTCGCCTTCCGTCAGACGGACATCAAGAAGCTCATCGCCTATTCGTCCGTGGCCCACATGGGCTTCGTGACCATGGGCATCTTCAGCGGCAACGCCCTGGGCATCCAGGGCGCTATCTTTCAGATGCTGAGCCATGGCCTGATCTCCGGCGCACTCTTCCTCTGTGTCGGTGTCGTCTATGACCGGATGCACACCCGCGAGATCGCCGCCTATGGTGGCCTGACCAGCCGCATGCCCTGGTATGCAGCCATCTTCCTGATGTTCACCATGGCCAACGTCGGCCTGCCGGGCACATCGGGCTTCATCGGCGAGATCCTGACGATGACGGCTGTCTATGAGGTGTCGACCTGGGCGGCGCTGGTTGCGGCCTCGGGCGTGATCTTCTCGGCAGTCTATGCGCTGACACTGTACCGGAACGTCATGTTCGGCGAGATCACCAATCCGGCGCTTCTGACGATCACCGACATCGACAAGCGCGAACTGGTGATCTTCGTGCCCCTGATCGTCGGAACCATCTGGCTGGGCGTGCAGCCCGGTCTGGTGCTCGACTATACCGCCGCGTCCGTCGATGCGGTCGTGACCACCTATCGCGCCGCGATTGGCGGGTGAGACCCTGATGCCTGATCTGTCCCTTGCTCTTCCCCTCGCGGCCTCTGAACTGACCCTGACGATCGGGGCGCTGGCATTGCTGGTGCTCGGTGCCTTCCTCGGTGACAAGTCGGCCCGCATCATCTCGATCCTGTCCGTCGCATTGCTGGTGGCTGGAGCTGCCGTCGCCGCCACCGCCCCGCTGGGCGTCGCATTCAATGGTGCGTTCGTTTCCGACCCGCTGGCCGTCTATGGCAAGGTGGCCATCTATCTGCTGAGCGCGGTGGCGGTGATCCTTGGAGGCGGGTGGATCCAGCGCAACCGGATTGCGAAATTCGAGTATCCGATCCTGATCGTTCTCGCCGCCGTCGGCATGGGGATGATGGCGTCCTCGGGCGACCTGATCTCGATGTATATCGGGATCGAGCTGCACTCGCTGGCCCTCTATGTCCTGGCAGCCTATCATCGCGATGACCTGAAGGCCTCGGAGGCCGGTCTGAAGTATTTCGTCCTCGGTGCCCTGTCCTCAGGCCTGCTGCTCTATGGCTCCAGCCTGATCTACGGCTTCACCGGTTCGATGCGGTTCGAGGATATCGCTGCCGTCGCTGCGAACGGCGAGGCTAATGTCGGACTGATCTTTGGCCTGGTGTTCCTGATCTGTGGCCTGGCTTTCAAGGTCTCGGCCGCGCCGTTCCACATGTGGACGCCCGACGTCTATGAAGGGGCTCCGACACCGGTCGTGGCCCTGTTCGCCACAGCACCCAAACTGGCGGCGATGATCCTGATTGCGCGGACCCTGTCGGAAGGTTTCGGAGGCATCCATGACCAGTGGGCCCAGGTCCTGATCCTGATCTGTCTGATCTCATTCGCGGTCGGTGCCATCGGCGGCATTGCCCAGAAGGATGTTCAGCGACTTCTGGCCTACTCGTCGATCGCAAACATCGGCTATGCCCTGCTGGGCGTGGCAGCGGGAACCGAGCAGGGCCTCCAGGCCATGCTGATGTTCATGACGCTGTATGTCATCGACCAGATCGGTTTCTTCGCCATCCTGCTGTCGCTGTCGAAATCCGGGCGTCCGATCCGCAAGATCGCCGATCTGGCAGGTTTGAAGAAGGACCGTCCTCTGACAGCGGTAGCCCTCACCGTCCTGTCGCTTTCGGTCCTCGGCATGCCGCCGTTCTCCGGCTTCTGGGGCAAATACTATGTGTTCGGCGCGGCTGCAGAGGCCGGCTACTGGCAGGTCGCAGCGGTCGGTCTGGTGGCTTCGGTCGTGGCCGCCTTCTACTATCTGCGAATGATCAAACTGATGTGGTTCGACGCGCCTCTCGACGAGGTCAAGACCGACAAGGCACCGGTCGAATCCCAATGGATCGGATGGGCAAGTGCCGCCTTTGCCTTCCCTCTGGTGATTGTCGGCCTGACCTGGCTTGAGCCTCTGACCAAGATCGCGGCATCCGGTTTCGGAGCCGGATAGGCGGTGACCGCCGTACCCATACTGCTGCTCGATCAAACGGACTCCACCAATGCCGAGGCACGGCGTCGCGCTGACGCCGGAGACACCGGGCCTGTCTGGATCGTGGCCCGGCGCCAGACCTCGGGCCGGGGACGCCGCGGCCGCGAATGGGTCAGCGACACGGGAAATCTGGCCGCGACCCTGTTGATGACGACGGCGAAGCCCGCGGCTGAAGCGGCTCAGGTCACATTCGTCGCAGCCCTTGCCGTCGCGGACCTGCTGGACACCTTCGTTGTCCCGGGCAGCGTCACGATCAAATGGCCCAATGATGTGCTCATCAGAGGCGAGAAGGCCTCCGGAATCCTGGTCGAGTCCGGGATGCACGCCTCCGGACAGCTCTGGCTGGCAGTCGGGATCGGCGTCAATCTCGCCCATGCGCCGGTGGACACCGAGCGGCCTGCCACATCCATGGGCTCCCATCTTCGACCCGATATCGCCTACGCTCCTCCGATCGAGGCGGCGGCAGAGGTTCTGGCGGATGCGTTTTCTGTCTGGCGGGACCGCTGGGAGACGCTCGGCTTCCAGCCTGTCCTCGATGCCTGGACGGTCCGGACGCCGGGCCTGCAGCAGCCATGCGTCGCGCGCCTCGGGAACGAGACGGTGACGGGCACCGCAGATGGCGTAGCACCCGACGGTTCCCTGCGGATGAGACTGGCGGACGGTTCCCTGCGGCTGATCTCGGCGGGCGACGTCTTTTTCAATGAGGCCGCGTGATGCTGCTGGCGATCGAGCAGGGAAACACCAACACACTGTTTGCAGTGCATGACGGCGAAACGTGGATCGCCCAGTGGCGGACTGCGACGGAAAGCAATCGCACCGGCGACGAATATGCTGTCTGGCTGAATCAGCTCCTCGAAATGCGGGGCCTTTCGATGGGGCGGTTGAGTGGCTGCATCATTTCCAGTGTTGTGCCGCAGTCGATTTTCAATCTGAGGAACCTTGCCCGGCGTTACCTTAACGTCGAACCCCTCGTAATTGGCGAGAATGCCGAGCTCGGCATCGAGGTACGGATTACCAAGCCGACCGAGGCGGGGGCAGACCGCCTCGTCAATGCTATCGGTGCCCACCTGACCTATCCGGGCGACCTGCTCTTGATTGACAGCGGAACGGCCACCACTTTCGACATCGTGGCGGCTGACGGGGCGTTCGAAGGTGGGCTGATCGCGCCCGGGATAAACCTGAGCCTCCAGGCCCTGCATGAAGCCGCCGCAAAATTGCCCCGGATCGCGATCCAGAAGCCGGATCACGTGATCGGCAAGGATACGGTCACGGCCATGCAGTCGGGGGTCTTCTGGGGCTATATCGCCCTGATCGAAGGCCTGGTGGATCGCATCAAGACGGAGTGGGGACGCCCCATGACCGTCATCGGAACCGGCGGCGTCGCCTCGCTGTTTGAAGGCGCAACGAATTCTATCGACCGGTTTGATCCGGACCTGACCATCCGCGGGCTGCTGGAAATCTGGCACCGCAATTCTGATTTGAAAGACACATGAAATCAAACGCCAGCGACGAACTCGTCTTCCTTCCCCTGGGCGGGTCGGGCGAGGTCGGCATGAACCTCAATGCCTACGGCTATGGGCCGGAAGCCAATCGCCAGTGGATGGTCGTCGATGTCGGCGTCACCTTCGGCGACCAGTCCACGCCCGGCGTGGACATCATCGTCCCGGACCCGTCCTTCCTGGAAGGGGAGACCATCAAGGGCATCGTCCTGACGCATGCTCACGAGGACCATATCGGCGCCTTGAGCTGGCTATGGAGTCGCATCAAGGCTCCGCTTTACGCCACGCCTTTCACCGCCTTCCTGATCCGCGAGAAACTGCGTGACGCCGGCATCCTGAAGGACGTGAAGATCATCGAGGTGCCGATGGGCGGCCATATCGACCTGGGCCCGTTTCAGGTTGATCTGATCACGATGACCCATTCGATCGCCGAGCCGAATGGCCTGAAGATCACGACGCCCCTTGGTACGGTGTTCCATACCGGCGACTGGAAACTGGATCCCGATCCGGTCATCGGCAAGCCGACTGACATCGCCGCGATCCAGAAGATGGGTGATGAAGGCCTGCTCGCCATGGTCTGTGATTCGACCAATGTCTTCGTCGAGGGCTCTGCCGGATCGGAGCTCGAAGCCCAGGACGGGCTGATCGAGTTGATCGGTTCATTGAAGACCGGCCGGATCGCAGTGGGCTGTTTCGCATCGAACGTGGCGCGGATGGTCAGTGTGATGAAAGCCGCCGACAAGGCCGGTCGTCGGGTTGCGCTGGCCGGGCGCTCGATGCACCGCATCACGGCCGCTGCGAAGCACGTCGGTCTGTTCGGGGATTCCAAACGCATCCTGTCGGAAGATGAGGCCCGGGGCTGGCCGGCCAACGAGATCCTCTATCTCTGCACAGGCAGCCAGGGCGAGGACCGCGCTGCGCTGTCGCGCGTGTCCCATGGCACTCACCCGTTCATCAAGCTGGGCCTCGGGGACCACTGCCTGTTTTCGTCACGGGTCATTCCGGGCAACGAAATGGCCATTGCCGAGTTGCAGGACCGGCTCGCGGACCGTGGCGTGCGGCTCTACACCGAAAAGGATCACCCGGGCATTCACGTGTCGGGCCACCCATGCCGGGACGAGATGCGCCAGATGTATGCCTGGGCCCGTCCGCGTGTCGCCATCCCGACGCACGGCATGCGCCGGCATCTGATGGAACACGCGGCGCTGGCGCGTGAGCTTGGCGTGCCCGAGACGGTGACGCCCCGGAATGGCGATATGGTCCGTCTGGCTCCCGGGCCTGCGACCATCATCGACGAGGTACCGAACGGGCGTCTGTATGTTGACGGTGGCATGGTGGTGACTGAACAGGGTGAGGCCCTGCGCGAGCGGCGCCATGCCTCCACCAATGGTGTGCTGGTTGTCAGCTTCGCCATGGACAAGCGCGGCGCGATTGTTTCGGACATCGATGTGCGGGCCATCGGCCTGCCCGGCGATGAGGTCACGCCGCTTGGCGAGGCGCTTGATGATCTGGCGGAGCGGGTCGAACAGGCGGTCGGAAGCCTCAAGGGCGGTGCAAAGGACGATGACATGGTCGTGGAACAGGCTGTCGGACGCGTGCTGAAGAAGGCTGCCCAACAGATCTGGGATCGCCGGCCGATCGTCGAAACGGTCATTCTCCGGCTCTGACACATGGGCCGGGCAGGGGATCGGGCAGGGGCTGCAGGCAAGCGCGCTCTCGACCGCGTTCGCCATGCCCGGCATCCGCTTCACGGCATTGCCAAATGGGCGCTGATCGGCTTCCAGGCGCTGGCTGGCGTGTTCGGGCTGTTCTGCCTGATCAACCTGGGTCTCAGCCTGTCGACGTTCCGGGGAGAAAATCCCGCAGCCCGTACGGCGCACGAACTCGGTGTGCTGTGGTTCAGTACGCCGAACGGCCAGTCGACGTCCGACCGGGCATTCGAGGTGATCCATGGCGGCGCTCTGGGAGCGGAGCCCACCGCCGCTGAAATCCGGGCCCATTTCGAGGCCGCGAGCGAGGGTGGTACCTTTCTGCTGGACCAGATCATGGTCGACCGGATGAAGAAGGTGAACGGCCAGATCGACGGACGGGTGCTGCCGTCGGGCATCTACGTGGGAGCCCACGCGCTCGGGCCGGACAGTCCGCCGCTGGTCTGGGTCACCAAATGGATGGCCCACTACATGCTGTTTCCGCGCCATGCCTACATCCTGGTCGTGCCCGAGACAGGGCAGGCCGTGGTCTTCTCGGCCAGCCAGAGCGGAAAGTTTCCCGGTGATGTCGGATCCCCTAACCGGCTCACGGCCAGAATTACGCCCTACGACGACAGTGCCTATGACTTCCCCAGTTCTGGCGAGGCGCTGCACGAGATGACGATCGTGACCCGTGACCCGGCGATCGTGGCCAGCGCGCCTGCCGCCCTCAATGCCGCGCGCGCACGTCTGGAGGCGCTGGACGAGACCTATGGCCTGCTGGCGCCCAATTCCAACACCGTTGTCGGCTGCATTCTTGAGGACGCTGACCTGCTTGATCCGGAGGTGCGACGATCCACCCTGCTGGCGTTCAGGGCTCCGGGGCTTGGTGCGGCTTGCCCAGACACGGCACAGGGGTCATAGCGAAAGCATGATCGGACGATTGAACCATGTCGGTATCGCGACGCCCTCTATCGCGGACAGTCTGCGCGTTTATCGCGACATGCTGGGTGCCACTGCGATCGGAGAGCCGTTCGACCTGCCCGAGCAAGGCGTCCGGGTCTGTTTTGTCGACGTGCCCAATACACAGATCGAATTGATCGAACCGCTGGGCGAGGCTTCCACCCTGCACGGCTTTCTGGCGTGCAACCCGAAGGGGGGGCAACATCACCTGTGCTTCGAGGTGCCGGATATCCTGGTGGCGCGAGCCGAGATGATCGAGCGAGGGGCGTCGGTTCTGGGTTCTGGCGAGCCGCGCATCGGCGCTCACGGGACACCGATCCTGTTCCTGCACCCGCGCGAGATGGGCGGAATGCTGATCGAGCTGATGGAAACTCCTAGGGAAACACACTGATGCCAATCGGCCCGATCACCATGTTCGCTGTCTATATCGTCTGCTGGTGGACGGTGCTGTTTGCCGTGCTGCCGCTCGGTATGTCCCAGGAGAGCCAGGAACGTCCGACCGACGGTGCCCAATGGGGGGCGCCAAAGGATCCGCGGCTGAAGAAGAAGTTCTTCACGACCACATGGGTCTCGGCCCTCTTGTGGTCCTTTGTGATGCTGCTGTTGTGGACCGGGTGGCTGCCATTGCCGAACGTGGGCTGACGCCTAGCTTTTGCCCCCATGACCCGGCTAAAGCTCAGGTCGCCCTGACAAACCGGATTCTGCCATGCGCCTGTCGCGCTATTTCCTGCCTACCCTGAAAGAAGCGCCTTCGGACGCCCAGATCGTGTCGCATCAGCTGATGCTGCGTGCGGGTCTGATCAAACAGGAGGCTGCGGGTATCTATGCCTGGCTGCCTCTCGGCCTGCGGGTGCTGAACCGGATCGAACAGATCGTGCGCGAGGAGCAGGAGCGGGCAGGGGCGGTCGAGCTGCTCATGCCGACCCTTCAGCTTGCTGACCTGTGGCGCGAGAGCGGTCGCTACGATGCCTATGGTCCGGAAATGCTGCGGATCACCGACCGGCACGAGCGCGAGCTTCTGTACGGCCCGACCAACGAGGAGATGATCACCGACATCTTCCGCAGCTTCGTCAAGAGTTACAAGGCGCTGCCGCTGAACCTGTTTCACATCCAGTGGAAGTTCCGCGACGAGCGTCGTCCCCGGTTCGGCGTCATGCGCGGGCGCGAGTTCCTGATGAAGGACGCCTATTCGTTCGACATCGATGAGGCCTCGGCGCGCAAGGCCTACAACCGGATGTTCGTGGCCTATCTCAACACCTTCGCGCGCCTGGGTCTGAAGGCCGTGCCGATGCGCGCCGATACCGGGCCGATCGGTGGCGACCTGAGTCACGAGTTCATCGTGCTGGCCGATACGGGCGAAAGCCAGGTGTTCTGTGACAAGGCGCTGGTCGAGATGCCGGCACCGGGCCCCGACGTCGACTGGGATGACCTTCAGGCCATCGTGGACGAGCGGATCGGCAAATATGCCGCGACCGAGGAAATGCACGATGCCGCCCGTTTCGAGAGCGAGACGGCCGAGGGGGATCGGCTGACCGCACGCGGTATCGAGGTTGGCCACATCTTCTATTTCGGCACGAAATACTCTGCGCCGATGAAGGCAAAGGTCGCCGGTCCCGATGGCAAGGACACCGATGTCCACATGGGCAGCTATGGCGTGGGGGTTTCGCGCCTGCTGGGTGCCATCATCGAGGCCAGCCATGACGAGGCCGGGATCATCTGGCCCGACGCCGTGGCACCGTTCGACATCGTCGTCATCAATCTGCGCGTCAATGACGAGGCAGTCTGTGCCGCCTGCGAGGACGCCGTCAAACAGCTCGAGGCTGCCGGAATGTCGGTGCTTTATGATGACACCGACGAGCGCCCGGGCGGCAAGTTCGCGACGGCGGACCTTATCGGCATTCCCTGGCAACTGACGATCGGTCCCAAGGGCCTGGCCGAGGGCGTCGTCGAGCTGAAGCGTCGGGCGACCGGCGAGAAGCAGACCCTGCCGCTCGATCAGGCACTGGAGAAGCTGGCTTGACGACCGCATCTGGAAAGCCTGCGGGAGCCTTCTCGAGCTGGGAGATCGGTCTGGCGCTCCGCTACCTTCGTGCCAAGCGCAAGGAAGGCGGCGTTGCACTGATCGCCATCATCAGTTTCGTCGGCATCATGCTGGCCGTCGCTGTGCTGATCAGCGTGATGAGTATCATGGCGGGGTTCCGGTCCGAGCTTCTGGGCAGGATGCTGTCGTTCAACGGCCATATCATTGTGTCGGGACCGGTTCTCAACTCGCCGGATCGTGACGCAGTGCTGGCGCGGCTTCGCACCGTGCCGGGCGTTGAGAGCGTCAGTGCCATCACCGAGGACCAGGCCATATTCCGGGCCAATGGCGTCACGACGGGCGGTTTCGTTCGTGGTCTGGAGCCCGACGATCTGGACGGCATGCAGTATGTCGCCTCCAGTCTTTCACCCGAGGCGCGCGCAAGCTTCGGCCAGGGTGCCTATGGGGGCGATAATGTGCTGGTCGGTCAGTCCCTGGCGGACAGCCTGGGCCTGAGGATTGGCGATCCCATAACCCTGTACTCCCCGACCGGAGCCGACAGTGCCTTCGGCAATCTGGGTGGGCTGCAAAAGACTTACAGGATCGGCGGCACCTATTCGTCCGGAGCCGCCGACTACGACCGGGCCTTCATCTTCATGCCGCTGGAGCAGGCCCAGTTGTTCTTCGGCAAGGAGGGGCTCTGGGACGTCATCGAGATGAAGGTCGCCGAGCCTGACAATGTCGACCGCTATATCGAGCCGGTCCGGGCTGCCGCCGGGCCCGGTTCGATCGTGACAGACTGGCGTGAAAGGCTCGCAGCCTTCTACGGGGCGCTGAGAGTCGAACGCGTCGCCATGAGCATCATTCTCGGCCTCGTCGTCGCCATTGCGGCGATGAACATCATTTCGGGCATCGTGATGCTGGTGAAGAACAAGGGACGGGACATCGCCATCCTGAGGACCATCGGAGCCAGCCCGTCGTCGATCCTGAGGGTCTTCTTCATGGCCGGGGCCACCATCGGCGTGGCCGGTACGATTGCCGGGCTCGCGCTCGGACTCCTGTTTTGCTGGAACATCGGAGCGATCCAGGGGGCGATCGAGGCGATTACCGGCGTCCAGGTCTTCGACGCAGATGTCTATATGCTGGATGCCATTCCGGTTCTGGTCGACCCGATGGATGTGTTCTGGGTGGCGGTCTGGTCTCTGGTGATGAGCTGTGTGGCCAGTCTGCCGCCATCATGGGCTGCCTCGCGCATCGATCCGGTTGAGGCCCTGCGTTATGAGTAGCCCTGTTCCATCGGCACCCGTCCTGTCCGTTCGGGACGTTACCCGTACCTACAAGACCGGCCGCGGCGAGCTGACCGTCCTTAAGGGCGTCGATCTGGATATCATGCCGGGCGAGCTGGTCGGCCTGATCGGCCCATCCGGGTCGGGCAAGTCATCGCTGCTGCACGCGGCTGGCCTGCTGGAGCGGCCGACGAGTGGGCAGATCCTTATCGACGGCGAGGATGTGGGAGCCCTTGACGAGCGGGCCCGCACGCGGATCCGCCTTTCGCGGATCGGCTTCGTCTATCAGTTTCATCACCTGCTCCCGGAATTCGACGCACGGGACAATGTCGCCCTGCCACTGCGGATCGCAGGCCGGTCGCAGGCCGATGCGCGCCGGCAGGCCGAGATCGCTCTGGGCGCGCTGGGACTGGCCGAGCGCGTGCTGCACCAGCCGCCACAGATGTCGGGTGGCGAGCAACAGCGCGTGGCCCTGGCGCGCGCCCTCGCCAACCAGCCGCGGCTGCTTCTCGCCGATGAACCGACGGGCAACCTGGATCCGACAACCAGCCAGACAGTGTTCGAGTCCCTGCAGAAGCTGGTCAAGGAGACCGGTGTCGCTGCGCTGATCGCCACGCACAACATGGAACTGGCCGGGCATATGGACCGGGTGTTCGCCCTGAAGGACGGTCATCTCGAAGAGCGCCCTGCCGAGAGCCAGACCTACTGAAGCCATCGACGGCCGCAGACGTCAGGAGTTTGCATGACCCACACAATCTTTATCGATGGCGAGGCAGGCACAACCGGTCTCGAAATTCGCATGAGGCTGCATGGACGTGGCGACCTTCAGTTCATTTCGCTGGCCGACGACCAGCGCAAGAATGGCTCCGCGCGGCGAGAAGCGATGAACGCGGCGGATGCGGTGATCCTGTGCCTGCCCGACGCAGCAGCCGTGGAGGCCGTGGCGATGATCGACAATGCGACGACGCGGGTCATTGATGCCTCGACGGCATTCCGGACAGCAGACGGCTGGACCTACGGGTTCGCCGAGATGGATGCGGGCCAGCGCGCTGCCATTGCCGCTTCCACCCGCGTGTCCAATCCGGGCTGCTATCCCACAGGATTCATCGGCCTGATGCGCCCGCTCGTCCGCGCGGGTGTCGTGCCCGCTGCCGCGCTCGTGAGCATCAACGCCGTTTCGGGCTACTCCGGCGGTGGCAAGGCCATGATCGCCGAGTTCGAGGAGGCCGTGCATCCTCACCCGTTCCGGGCCTATGGCCTTTCCCTGAAGCACAAACATGTGCCGGAGATGACCCGTCATTCGGGCCTGAGCCGGGATGTGCTGTTCGCGCCCGCCGTCGGAAACTTCCGCCAAGGGATGCTTGTGGAGGTCCCGCTCCACCTTTTGTCGCTGCCGGGAACGCCGACCATCGAGGCTGTCCACGCCATCCTGTGCGAAGCCTATGATGGTAGCCGGTTTGTCGAAGTGGTCCCGCTGGAGGTCACCGAGACCATGACGGGGCTCGACCCCGAGGGCCTGAATGGCACCAACCGCATGCATCTGCATGTGTTCGGGGACCGGCAGGGCGGGCAGGTTCGTCTGGTGGCCCTGCTGGACAATCTGGGCAAGGGCGCGTCAGGCGCTGCGGTCCAGAACCTGAACATCATGCTGGGTCTGGACGAGGGCACGTCACTCGTTTGACCAGCGGGCTTGAAACCCGGGCCGGATAACCGACGTATAGGGAACCATGACCCAGCCCGTATCACGCCGCCATCTCATGCTGACTGTCGGGGCGTTTGCCGTTGCCGGTTGCTCCTCCGCATCCGCCGATGCCTCGGTTGCCCAGTATGCCTCGTCACCCTTCCGGCGGCTGACCGAGGCGCAGTGGCGCGAGCGGCTGCCGGTCGCCAGTTTCAATGTCTTGCGCAGGGAGGCAACGGAGCGGCCGTTCAGCAGCCCGCTGGACGGTGAAAAGCGGACTGGCGCCTATCACTGCCGTGGCTGTGATCTGCCCCTGTTCCAGTCGGCCTGGAAGTTCGACAGCCGGACTGGCTGGCCCAGCTTCTATCGCGCCATCGACGGGAGCATGGGGACCAAGACCGATTATAGGATCGGCTTCCCGCGGACAGAATATCATTGCGCTCGATGCCTCGGGCACCAGGGGCACATCTTCGATGATGGTCCCCGTCCGACAGGCAAGCGCTGGTGCAACAACGGTGTCGCGCTGACCTTCAAGGCCGCTTGAGCGCCTTCATGGCCGAGTCCACCGTGATGCCGAACATGATCGAGGCGATCACGACCAGAAGCCCGTAGTCATGGCCACGCACCAGGAACGGTATGGCTGCCATGACCATGACAAGGCCGGGGAAACTGCTGGCCCATAGAATCGACATCGGCACATCCATGCTGATCATCGACGGTCGGTCGACCCGCATTCTCATCAGCTTCGAGAGCGGCTTGTTCAGCCCGACGTACATGACCGTGTAGAGGCCTGCGAGAAATGGATAGCGCCATTCCGGGCCGGGCTCGCCATAGACTGTAGCCGTCAGGGTCAGCAGCAGAAGCGGAATGCCAGTCGCGATGGCAAGAAGCAGGTTCGGTTCGATGCGGATCAAGACTTCACTTTCACATAGGAGCCGGGAGCCGGTTCTATGGGTGAAAGGGGGCCAGAGTTGGGATCACGGGCGGGGACCCACTTGCCCGATTGCTCATGGAGCCAGTTGGCCCAGTGCGGCCACCAGCTGCCCGGATGTTCAGTCGCCTTGGCCTGCCACTCGCCGAGCGTGGCGGGAAGGGCATCATTGATCCAGTGCTGGTACTTGTTGGCGCTGGGTGGATTGACGACGCCCGCAATGTGACCGGACCCTGCAAGGGTCAAGGTCACGTGCGCATTGGAAAAGGCCTTCGCCGATCGATAGACCGAATTCATCGGGGCGATGTGGTCCTCGCGGCTGGCCTGGAAATAGAGTGGGATCCTGACCTTCGACAGGTCGACCTTCAGGCCGCCGATCTCGAACTCGCCCCTGGACAGCAGGTTCTGGCCATACATGCTGCGCAGGTAGTTCATGTGAAGGGCCTTGGGCATGCGGGTCTGGTCAGCGTTCCAGAACAGCAGGTCGAAGGCAGCGGGTGACTTGCCCATCAGATAATTCGACACGAAGAACGACCAGATCAGGTCGTTGGCGCGCAGGGCATTGAAGGTCTCGGCCATGGCGGCACCCGGGAGCACCCCGCCTGCGGCGTCCATCTGTTCCTCGATCTGGGCCAGCCAGTGCTCGTCTGTGAACAGCAGCAGGTCACCGGCCTCGGCGAAATCGTGCTGGGCTGCAAAGAAGGTGGTCGATGCGACCCGCTTGTCGCCCTTTGCCGCCATATGGGCGAGGGCGGCCCCCATCAACGTGCCGCCAATGCAATAGCCGACGGTATTCAGCTGTTCCGTGCCCGCCTGTTCCATGGCCTTTTCGGTCGCGCGATAGATGCCTTTCTCGAGATAGTCGTCGAAGCCGAAGTCCGCCTTGTCCTTGTCCGGGTTGACCCAGGAGCAGACAAAGACCGTGAAGCCCTGGGCCGAAAGCCAGCGGATCATCGAGTTCTCCGGCTGGAGGTCCAGGATGTAGAATTTGTTGATCCAGGGCGGGAAGATCAACAGCGGGATCTGGCGTTGCTTGTCCGTTGCGGCATCGAACTGGATCAGTTCGAACAGTTCGTCGCGCCAGACGACCTGGCCAGGCGCCGTGGCGACATTCTCGCCGACGACGAATTTCCCGTAGTCCGCCTGGCTGATCTTCAGCTTGCCCATGCCGCGCTCGAGATCGGCGGCGAAATTCTGCATCCCCTTGACCAGCGATTCGCCATTGCTCTCGGCCATGGCCTTAAGGGCTACAGGATTTGAGGCCAGGAAGTTCGAAGGCGAGAAGGCGTCGGTCAGAAGCTTTGTGAAGAACTCGGCCCGACGTTTGACGATCGGGTCGACGTCCTCGACCGACGACACGAGGCCGTTCATCCAGTCGGACGTGACCAGATAGGACTGACGCATCACGTCGAAAACGGGATTCTCTGACCAGGCGGGGTCCTTGAATCGCTTGTCCTTTGAAGGCTGGGGCGGTTCCTCGCCCGTCACGCGACGGGTCGTCGATGCCCACAGGTCCATGTACCGGTTGAACAGGTCGGCCTGCGCCGCAAACAGTTTGTCAGGCCGCGACGCCAGACTTGTCATGACCGAATTCATTGCCGGGCCGACGTTGAAGGGGTCCGGCGACAGGGCTGCAGGCCGATCGGCCTGGGACAGGGCGGCCTCGGCGATCGCGGACTGGGCGGTGATCGCAGCGCGGGCAAGATTCAGGGAGAGGGTCTCAAGCATCTGCCGCTGCTCCTCGCCGAGCGTGGCAAAAGCTGCAGGCGCTTGAGGTGGCGTCACAGGCGCAGCCGCAGCGCTGGCGACCTGCCGGATTTCATTTGTCGGCGCCGCAGCTTCGGGGGCCACTTTCCGGATACGGACGGGCCGAGGCGGTTTGGGCGAGGTCGGGCGCCCGGATTTACGGGGTATCCGCGCTTCGGGCGCTTCGGCCGGCGGGGCCGCTGTCGGGCGTTTGGCCATGGGATGTCCTGTCGCGCGTTTCCGGCGGGTCGGGTGGTCGTCCCTTCCGCTTCCGAGGATCATGGCATATGACCGCCCGTGATGAACGTGCCGCGGTCGAAAAAGATGTTTCTTTGTGCCCTGGTCATAGGGGGGCTTTCCGGTTGCGCCGGAGCGTTCGAAGCCGGCACGGACCCGGCCTCATCCATGGGGCCCCGCGTCCAGGCGCTGGTCGATGCCAACAAGACCTATCCGAAATGGGAGGACTTTCCGTCCGCACCCGCCGACCTCCCGGCCACCGTCGCGGTCGCCCAGTCGGTCAACACCCTGCGAATCACGGGTGGAGCCCTGAACGGCGAGGTCGGGCGTCTGGAATGGTCACTGCAGGACCCGGCGGCTTTCGAGCGCGAGATGGCAGCGAGAGTGGCGGCCTCCCAGCCGGCTCCTGCCACCCTGCAGACCCAGGCCGAGATCGAGGCGTTCGCCCAGAGGCTGAGAGACCGCGCCAGGGCACCGGCGCGTATCACGGCGCAATAAGCGTCACAGCGATCAGGCATCGTCCGGACGACAGAATCCGGGGATCATGCCTGCAGGAGAAGACGCCCATGGCCGACTCGGCCCCCTATGCCTCAACACTGGCTGCTGACGCCGTTCACGTGACTGAAGTTGCCGCCATTGCGTCGTGGGAGCAGATCGGACGGGGTGACGAACAGGCCGCCGATCAGCTGGCTGTCGATGCCATGCGCAATGCCCTTAATCGACTGGATATCGACGGGCGGATCGTCATTGGCGAGGGCGAGCGAGACGAAGCCCCTATGCTCTACATCGGCGAGCGGGTCGGCACCGGGCGAGGCCCGGCAATCGATATCGCGCTTGATCCCCTCGAAGGCACGACCCTGACGGCAAAGGCCATGCCGAATGCCTTGACCGTGCTGGCCATGTCTCCTGGCGGCGGCCTGCTGCACGCCCCCGACACCTATATGGACAAGATCGCGATCGGTCCCGGCTACGCCCCGGGTGTGGTCGATCTGGACATGAGCCCGCAGGACAATGTGCGCGCCCTGGCTGTCGCCAAGGGGGTCAAGCCAGGCGAAATCACTGTCTGCATCATGGATCGCCCCCGCCACGCAGCCCTCATTGTGGCGCTGCGCGAGGTCGGTGCCCGGATAATGATGATCAGCGATGGCGACGTTGCCGGCGTGATCCACACCGCGGAGCCGGATACCGGCATCGACCTCTATCTCGGTTCCGGCGGGGCTCCGGAGGGGGTGCTTGCTGCCGCGGCGCTGAAATGTGTCGGCGGGCATTTTCAGGGACGGCTGCTGTTCCGAACCGACGATGAGCGCCGTCGGGCTGAGCGGACCGGCGTCACGGACTTCGACCGGAAATACGATCTGCATGAACTCGTGTCGAAGCACGCAGTTTTCGCAGCCACCGGCGTGACCAAGGGGGCTTTGCTGGACGGGGTCAGGTTCCACAGGGGGTTCGTCACGACCCATACGCTGCTGATGGATTCGAGTGACCGGTCGGTGCGGCGTATCCGCACGACCCGGCCTGTTTGAGGATGACGGTTTGATGGCCGATGGCGCGACGGTTTCGGCGTTTCTGGGCGTCTCACGTTCCCTTTCCGGTCGCGCGTGGCGACAGAGACCGGCTGATTCGGCCACGATCCGCGCACACATGCAGAGCGAGGGGCTGGAAGAGCCCTTGGCACGGGCTCTGGCAGCGCGCGGCATAGCGCCTGACCAGGCCGCTGACTTTCTGCGTCCCACGTTGAAGGCGCTGTTTCCCGATCCCTCCAGCTTCATGGACATGGACGCCGCAGCGAAAGCCATTGTCGACGCTATCGTCGGTGGCCAGAGTATCCATGTGTTCGCCGACTACGATGTCGACGGGGCATCCAGTGCCGCTCTGCTGGTTCGCTGGTTCCGGGCCCTGGGGGCAGAACTGCCTATCTATGTTCCGGACCGGTTGACCGAGGGGTATGGCCCAAGCGCAAAAGCGTTTGAAACCTTGAAGGCCAGGGGGGCGGATCTGGTCGTCACGGTTGATTGCGGGGCCGCAGCCAACGAGGCCATCGCACACGGCTGTGCCATCGGACTGCAGATCGTCGTCATCGACCACCACATGATGCGCGAGCAGCCGCCGCAATGTTTGGCCGTCGTCAATCCGAACCGGCCCGGCGATACCTCCGGCCAGGGCAATCTGGCTGCGGCAGGCGTGGTGTTCGTGCTGCTGGCGGCCTTGAACCGCGAGGCGCGAGGGCGGGGCCTGTTCGCGGAGCGGCCGCAGCCTGACATTCGTCAGTGGCTCGATCTCGCGGCCATGGGAGCCATTTGCGACGTTACAGGGCTGACAGGGTTCAACCGCGCCCTGACGGGGCTGGGCCTGAAAGTCATGTCCGACTGGGGCAATCCCGGCCTGCGCGCCTTGCTGGCTGCAGCGGGGGCAGAGCCGGGACCGGCCAAGTCAAACCACGCGGGCTTCATCCTCGGCCCAAGGATCAACGCCGGGGGCCGGATCGGCAAGTCTGACCTCGGTGCAAGACTGCTGTCGACGGATGATCCCCGCGAGGCCGAGTCCATTGCGCTCGAACTTGATGCGCTCAACATCGCGCGGCGCGAGGTCGAGCGCGAGGTCACCGATCAGGCCATTCGTCGCGTCGAGGCCACGGGCGCGCATATGGACGGTTCGGCCGTTGTGGTCGTCGCAGGGGCAGACTGGCACCCCGGCGTGGTCGGGATCGCTGCGGGGCGGCTGAGGGAGCGGTGGCGCAAGCCCGTCATCGTCATTGGCATTGATGAGATCAACGGGATCGGGAAGGGCTCGGGACGATCTCAACCCGGCATGAACCTGGGCCGTGCTGTTCAGGCAGCCTGGGAGACCGGGGTGCTGCTGGCGGGCGGTGGCCATGCAATGGCGGCCGGCCTGACGGTCCGCGCGGATAACATCGATGCCTTGCGATCGTTCCTGAATGACCGGATGGCCGGGGAGCAGGCTGATGCGGTCCTGCTCGACTGGGTCGAGGTCGACGCCCTGATAGAGCCTGGTGGGGCGACGCGGGCGCTGTTTGACGATTTCGAACAGCTTGCACCGTTCGGACCGGCAAATCCTGAACCACTCTTC
>QBLX01000024.1:43600-46526 GCA_003241825.1 Alphaproteobacteria bacterium | reverse complement strand
GTCCGGGCGACCCAGGGCACGCACCAGATCGACCATGTCTCCGACGAGGTTCAGGATCGAATAGGCTTCGGTCTGTGCCGGCTTGTCCGTGCCGCCGTAGCCACGCATGTCCGGCGCAACAGCGCGGTAGCCTGCCTCGCCAAGCGCCTGGACCTGGGCACGCCAGCTGATGCCCAGTTCCGGAAATCCGTGGATCAGAAGCACCAGCGGGCCATCCTCCGGGCCTGCCTCCAGCACCTGCTGGCGCAGGCTGTCGGTCTGGATCAAGCGTGTCTGCATTGCGACTCCGGCAGGAAGGGCTGGCACCGATGCCCGCCTCGTGCATTTGTCCGGTCATGACACGCATCACCAGCTTCGCCGACGGTACGTCGGTTCCGGTACTCGGCCAAGGGACGTGGGAGATCGGCGACGACCCCTCGACTCGCGACGCCGAGATGGCGGCTCTGTCGCGGGGCATCGATCTGGGCCTGACCCTGATCGACACGGCCGAAATCTATGGCAACGGCAAGTCGGAGAGGCTGGTCGGAGAGGTCATCGCCGGCCGCAGGGACGAGGTATTTCTGGTGTCCAAGGTCAGGCCCGAGAATGCCTCTGAAATGAAGATGATGCTGTCGTGCGAAAAGTCGCTGGAGCGGCTCGGCACCGATCGGCTGGATCTCTATCTGCTGCACTGGGAAGGGCGCGTGCCGCTGGAAGAGACCGTCGCCGCCTTCGAGGAACTGGTCGACGAGGGCATGATCACCCGCTGGGGCGTGTCCAATCTGGACATGAAGGCCATGAGGCTGCTGGACACCATCGAGGGCGGAGAGCACTGCGCGGCCAACCAGCTCTTGTACCACCTCGGTTCACGCGGGATCGAGTTCGACCTGCTGCCCTGGATGCAGTCGCGCGACATGCCGATGATGGCCTATTCGCCGCTGGGTCGCGGGGGGTTGCTGGAGCATCCCGTGATCAATGCGATCGCGGACCGGCACGATGCGTCCCCCGCCCAGATCGCCCTGGCGGCCATCCTGCGTCACGACGGGATCATCGCCATTCCCAAGTCTTCCTCGATCGCGCACGTCGAGGCCAATGCCGAGGCACTGGAGGTTCAGTTCGACGCCGAGGATCATGCGGAACTGGACCGGGCGTTTCCGCCCCCGACCAGCGAACAGCCGCTGGATATCATCTGAGGGCTGCCCCTCCACCTGACATCGGGGGCGAGGGCGGTGGGGCGTTTTCAGCCCCTCCACCACCCTTGGGGCGGTCCCCCTCCCCATTCGCAGGCGAATGGGGAGGATTGGTGGATCAGGCGGCGGCTTTTTGGTTGGCAAAGCGGCCGTAGAAGGTCTCGCCGGACGCGGCCATGTCGCGCAGAAGCTGCGGGACCTTGAACCGGTCGCCGTAGCGGGCAGAATAGTCATCGGCCTGGGCGACGAAGGCGGCAGCGCCCATCTGGTCGATGTAGGTGATCGGACCACCGGTCCAGGGTGCGAAGCCCCAGGCCAGGATAGCCCCGACATCGGCCTCGCGCGGATCGTCGATCACGCCCTCTTCCCAGCAACGCGCGACCTCGACGGCCTGACGGAACAGCAGGCGCTGCTTCTGGTCGGCAATCATTTCGGGCGTCGAGTCGTTGATCTTCACCGGGGCGAGTTCGGACAGACCCTTCCAGAGAGTCTTGGGCTTGCTGTCATAGTCGTAGAAGCCCTTGCCGTTCTTGCGGCCGTAGCGACCCAGTTCCTCGACCATCTTGCGGACGATCTCGGCACCGGCCAGCGGCTCATAGGCGTCGCCCAGGTCCTCGGCAGTCTGTTTGGCGATCTTGACCGAGAGGTCGAGCGCGACGTCGTCGTGCATCTCCAGCGGTCCACGCGGCATGCCGGTCATGCGACCGATGTTGTCGATCAGGGCGGGTGCGTAGCCCTCTTCCAGCATGGCCAGACCCTCGGCGACATAGGTGCCGAAGCAGCGCGAGGTGTAGAAGCCGCGGCCGTCGTTGACGACGATCGGCGTCTTCTTGATCTTCATCACATAGTCGAGCGACTTGGCGATCGCCGCCTCGCCGGTCTTTTCGCCGAGGATGATCTCGACCAGCATCATCTTGTCGACAGGCGAGAAGAAATGGATGCCGATGAAGTCCTCGGGGCGGACCGAGGCCGTCGACAGGCCGCTGATCGGCAGGGTCGAGGTGTTGGACCCGAACACCGCGCCGGGCTCGAGCTGGGCTTCGGCGCGTCTGGTGACGTCGGCCTTGATCTCGCGGTTCTCGAACACGGCCTCGATGACAAGGTCAGAGCCCTTGATCAGGTCATAGTCGGTAGTGGCCGTTACCGAGCCGAGCAGGGCGTCGAACTTCGCCTGATCGATCTGGCCACGCAGGAGACGCTTCTTCAGCAGGTCGCCGACATGCGCCTTGCCCTTGTCGGCGGCGTCCTGGTCGCGGTCGATGAGGATGGTCTCGATCCCGGCCAGGGCCTGAACATAGGCGATGCCCGCGCCCATCATGCCGGCACCGATGACGGTGACTTTCTTCGGGTCAGACTTCGGCACGCCGGCGGGCCGGACGGCACCCTTGTCCAGTTCCTGCTTGGACAGGAACAGCGAACGGATCATGCCCTGGGCCTGGGGCGTCATCAGGGTCTTGATGAAATAGCGGGTCTCGATCCGCAGCGCCGCATCCATCGGCACCTGGACGCCTTCATAAACGGCCTTCATCAGGTTGGTGGCAGCCGGATAGTTGCCATAGGTCTGCTTGCGGATCATCGCATTGCCGACCAGGAAATTCTGGATGCCGGCCGGATGGTAGGGGCCGCCGCCGGGCAGTTTGAAGCTCTTGTCGTCCCACGGCTGGACGGCCTTGCCGCCAACCTTGATCCAGGCCTTGGCAGCCTCGACTTCGGTGCCGACGGGAACGACTTCGTTGACGAAGCCGGCACCCTTGGCG
>QBLX01000024.1:38709-43590 GCA_003241825.1 Alphaproteobacteria bacterium | reverse complement strand
CTTGCCCTCGGTCATGGCCATCATCGCCGCCTGGACGCCGATCAGACGCGTCAGGCGCTGGGTGCCACCGCCACCGGGGAAGAGGCCGACCTTGATCTCGGGCAGGCCGAGCTGGATCTTCGGGCTGTCGCCCACCACGCGGTAGTGACAGGCCAGCGTCAGCTCCAGCCCGCCGCCGAGGGCCAGACCATTGATCGCCGCCGCCACGGGCTTGCCGCACGTCTCGAGGGCCCGCAATGCGCCGTTCAGTTTCCAGCCCGAGTCATAGGCGGCCTGGAGGTCACCTCCGCCGATCATGCCACCGGCCATGTCACCGAGATCGGCGCCGGCGCAGAAGCCCGACGGCTTGCCCGATGTCAGGACGGCACCCTTGATGGCGTCGTCGGTCTTGATGCGTTCGACCAGTTCGGGGATCTCGGCCATCACGCCCGAGGTCAGGGTGTTCATCGAGCGTCCGGGGACGTCGAAGGTGATCAGGGCGATGCCGTCGGCGTCGACGTCGATCTTGAAGTTTTCCATGGTCAGTTCCCTCAGACGCGTTCGATGACGGTGGCGGTGCCCATGCCGCCGCCGATGCACAGGGTGATAAGGGCCGTCGACTTGCCCGACCGCTCCAGTTCGTCCAGCACGGTGCCGGTGATCATCGCCCCGGTGGCACCCAGCGGGTGGCCCATGGCGATAGCCCCGCCGCAGACGTTCATCTTGTCATGGTCGATGTCGAGCGCCTGCATGAAGCGCAGGACGACGGCAGCGAAGGCTTCGTTCAGCTCGTAGAGGTCAATGTCGCCGGCCTTCATGCCGAGACGGGCCAGCAGCTTGTTGGCCACGAACTCGGGGCCTGTCAGCATGATCGACGGCTCCGAGCCGATCGAGGCAGCGCCGAGGATGCGGGCGCGGGGCTTGAGGCCCGCGGCTTGACCGGCCTCGAGGCTGCCGATCAGCACACCGGCCGAGCCGTCCACGATGCCGGACGAGTTGCCCGGGGTGTGGACGTGATTGACGCGCTCGACCTCGGGGTAGCGCTGATTGATCACGGCATCGAACGCCATTTCACCCATCATGGCGAAGGAGGGGTTCAATGCGCCCAGTGTCTGCATGTCGGTGTTGGGACGGATGGTCTCGTCACGGTCGAGACGCGTCAGGCCCAGCTGATCCCTGACGGGCACGACCGAGCGGTTGAACCGGCCCTCGGCCCAGCTGCGCGCCGAACGCTTGTGGCTCTCGACCGAATAGGCATCCACGTCGTCGCGGCTGAAGCCGTATTTCGACGCGATCATGTCGGCCGAGACGCCCTGGGGCACGAAATAGGTCGGGAAGGCGCTGGAAGGGTCGACCGGCCAGGCCCCGCCGTCACTGCCCATCGGGACCCGGCTCATGGCCTCGACCCCACCGCCGACGGCGAAATCGGCCTCGCCGGACTTAACCTTGGCCGCGGCCATGTTCACGGCTTCGAGGCCCGAGGCGCAGAAGCGGTTGACCTGGACGCCGGCCGTCATCTGCGACCAGCCCGCGCTCAGCACGGCCGTACGGGCGATGTCGGCCCCCTGCTCTCCGACGGGAGAAACGCAGCCGAGGATCACGTCGTCCACTTTGGAGGTGTCGAGATTGTTGCGATCCCGCAGCGCCTCCAGCACCTGCGAGGCCAGGCTCAGGGCCGTGATCTCGTGAAGGGAACCGTCCTTCTTGCCTTTGCCGCGCGGGGTGCGGACGGCGTCGTAGATGTACGCTTCGGCCATGGGAGTCAGTCTCCAATAAGGACGGATTCAGGTGTGGTCGCTAACAAGCCTACGTTTACGTCAACGTCAAGTAATAAGGCGGTGACGGGGTGCACCCTCTCCGACCGGGAGAGGGTGCCGGATCACTGGGCCAGCATGCCGCCATCGATCTTGAACTCTGATCCCGTGACGAATTTCGACTCGTCCGACGCCAGATACAGGACGCAGTAGGCGACATCGTCAGGTTCGCCGATCCGCTTCATCGGGATGCCGCGCGTCAGCCGCTCGTGGGCCTTGGCTTCGTCACCGCCCGCCATGGCGATGAAGGGGTCGAGGATCGGGGTCTTGATGAAGACCGGGTGCACCGAGTTGCAGCGCACGTTCCAGTCCATCTTGGCGGCCTCGAGCGCGACGGTCTTGGTGTACATCCACACCGCCGCCTTGGTGGCGTTGTAGGCTCCCATGCCCGGTGCTGCAGCCAGTCCCGCGACCGACGAGATGTTGACGATCGAGGCGGGGGCCGAGGCCCGCAGATGCTTCATGGCGTGCTTGCAGCCCAGCATGATGCTCTCGATGTTGATCGCCTGCACCCGACGCCAGTTCTCGATCGTGTCGGTCTCGACATATTTCATCTCGCCGCCGATGCCGGCATTGTTCACGAGGATCGACAGCCCGCCCATGTCGGCGACCGCAGCCTCGATGACATAGGCCCAGGCGGCCTCGTCGGCGACGTCATGGGCATAGGCAAAGGCCGAGCCCGGCACCTCGGCATTGATCGCCGCGGCCAGAGCCTGCACCCCGGCCAGATCGACGTCGGTCAGGGCAACCCTGGCTCCCTGGCGCGCCAGCATCCAGCCCATGGCCTGGCCCAGTCCCCCGGCCGCACCGGTGATGAGGGCCTTCTTGCCCGCAACCCGTCCTGTCCCTGTCGTCGTCATGCTTTCGCTCCTGTCGAGGTCGCCGCTTCATCGATGAAGCCGGCCAGTTTCACATCCAGTCCCGTCACGCCGCCCGCGTCATGGGTGGTCAGGACGACTTCGACCCGATCATAGACGTTCGACCATTCCGGGTGATGATCCATCTTGTCCGCCATCAGGGCGACACGTGTCATGAAGCCAAAGGCCGCATTGAAGTCATCGAAGCGCAGGGAGCGGGTGATCGCAGGCCGATCGCCGTCGTGGGCGCGCCAGAGAGGCAGGCCCGACAGGGCTTCTGCGATATCGATCGGCGCGTTGGCCATGGACGTTCCTCCTGCTTTGCAGCGGGGGTAACGCGCGCACCCTGTCCCGACAAGCGGTCATCGCGGCAACGGGAACGTATGGCCACGCTTCATCGTTACCGCCTGTGGCTGATTCAGTCGGGGAGATCGACCCAGTGGACAATTTATGGATTGCGGCCCTGCCGCGTGTCGATCAGGCGAGGCTGAAACCCCATCTGCACGAGAAGACGTTCGAGCGCGGGCAGATGCTCTACGATGCGGGCGAGGACGTCAGCGAGGTCTGGTTTCCGCTGCGTGGGGTGGTGTCACTGATGACCCTGCTGCCCGATGACCGGATGGTCGAGACCGGGGCGGTCGGGCGCGAGGGCATCATCGGCGTGACCTGCGGCCCCCTGAACGCCCGGGCGGCCAGTCGCGCCATCAGCCAGATCGGCGGCGTGGCCGCCTGCTGTCCTGCCGAGGTCTTTTCCGAAGCGCTGGAGGCCTCGGAGCCGATGCGTCTGGCCCTGGCCAGATTCACCGAGAGCCTGTTCGCCCAGGTCCAGCAGACGGCAGCCTGCAATGCCCAGCACCGGCTGGACGAACGTCTGGCCCGCTGGTTGCTGGCGATCCACGACCGGGCCGATGGCCCCCGTTTCAACCTGACCCAGGCTGACATTGCGGGGATGCTGGGCGTGCGCCGGGCGACGGTCAGCGAGGTCGGGACGACCCTGGAGGAAAAGGGCCTGATTCACCGCGGCCGCGGCTGGGTCGAGGTGCTGGACCGCAAGGCGCTGGAGGCCCACGCCTGTGGTTGCTATGCGGCCATGCGGACCGTGATGGCGGAACTTGATGTGCCTGTGCCGCACGCGCGGAAGCCTGAGCCTGCGGACTGACCCTGGTGGCGGAACGGACCTGCGGGGCATGGGCCACCGCAGGTCCGTCGAACGGATCAGCTTACGATCCGCACCTTGTAGATCGAGGCCGCGATGCCGAGGAAGGCCTCTGCCAGCAAGGCCGTGTCACGGACGTCGAAGTAGTTGTCGGCTTCGGATGCACAGGCCGACAGCAGGTTGCGGGCCGTGTTCGAAGAGACAGCCAGCGCGACCGTATAGACTTCGATCTTCTTGCTCTTGGCGTAGTTGCAGAGGGCCGTCGTTTCGTTGTCGGTGGCCGTCAACTGGGTCTGGCCGGCATTTCCCGCGCTGGGCGTCTGGTGCAGGCCGTTCGAGGGGTTGAACCACAGTGTGTTCTCGCCATCGGTCATCAGGACCATGATCTTGCGCGGACGGGTGTTGTTCTGGCCGTAGGCGGCACCCTCGGTCATCGGGGCGGTCGGTGACAGGACGTTGACCCCCCAGATCAGACCGGACGGAATATAGGTTTCCGGCCTGTAGCCGCCGACGTTCACGACCAGGGCATTGATCGCAGCGGTGACCGTCGCCTTGCGATCCGTCAGGGGCGTGATGGGCGTCAGGCAGTTCTGGCTTGTTGCCAGAAGGCCCGGATAGGCGAACCCGGCATTGTCGTTCAGCCGATGTGTGCCCTGGGGTCTGGACGTCACACATCCGAACCAGCGCTGGGTCGTCGTGTTTCCGCCCGAGCAGGCCTAGTAGGGCGTGACGGGCTGGATTGAGCAGATCGCAGGCGTGCAGTCATAGCTCTCTACGACCCCGTCGCGGGTGCGCGTGCAGGTCCGGGGTGTTCCCCGGGTACAGAAATTCGTTGAGGTGATAGTTCTGCAGGTCCTGGGCGTCGTCGTGGAAATGTCCGCGGGCACACTCAGCCAGGCTGCACCCCGGTTGCCCGTGCCCACATTGACATAGTCGCCATAGGGCACGACCCCGATCTTCACCGCTCCGTCCGGATTGGCCATGAGGGCATTCACCAGGACGTTGGACGCGCTTTTCAGGGAATTGATCTTTGAAACGCCGCCACCGGCGGGCGCGGACATCGACCAGGTGTTGT
>QBLX01000024.1:13500-38699 GCA_003241825.1 Alphaproteobacteria bacterium | reverse complement strand
GTACAAGCTCGACCGTTTCCATGGTGCCGCGTTCGACCACAGTCTCCACCTCGACGGGCATGGACGGAATACCGACAAGGCCAAGAAAGATCGAGTTCACGCTTCCGGAGAGGGTCATGCGGAAGCCGCTGACCTCGGGATCATGAACGGCGACCTTGGGGTCGGGATTCATGAGCCTGCCGGCAATGTTCCCGTTCAGGTAGTTGACGGCGATATCCTCCAGTTCTTTGGTCTCGACCGTCCTGCTGGAGGCCGCCGAGATCGCAGCGAGATCGATCGCGTCCTGGGCCTGGGCCTTGGCGGTGTAGCCCCGGTGAAAATCGACCGCGCCGCCGCCGAGCACGACGAGGAACGGGAAGACGAGGGCCGTGATGATGGCGACATTGCCTCGCTTGCTGGATGCAAGGCTGCGGAGGAAATCGGTGACGCGTCGCGTCGGCGTCATCGCTCGTCCTCACGGCGATCGCTGCGCCGGGCGCCGCCGTTCAGCATCATCAACTCGAGCCGGATTTCGATCAGGCGCTGCTCGACCGAGCCCAGGGCAAGGATGAACAGGGCGAAGCCGAGCAGTGTGGCAACGGTCACCCGCGCCTCGATGGGGATCGGCATATCAAGGAGAATCGCAGCAACGATCACCAGCAGGCCAACAGAGGCCGTGAAGATCGTCGCCAGAAGCCCCACGACCTGAAGCTTTGATGTGCGGGGAGCGACGCGGTTGATGCGGGTCCCCTTCCGGCGCTCGCGCAGCGCAATGGGAACGCCCGGGATACGGGGGCGCGTGTCGCTCTTGCGTCGTTTCTGCTCTGGACTCACGTCGGACATTACCAACCTCCTCGATTGGACCGGTTTATTGCCGATAAGCAAACAATCGGTAAATCAGAGAGCGCGGAAGCCAGTTACCTGCAACCGAGATTGGTAGTGAACGAAAATTAAAAATCTCCTTCAACATAGTAAAAATCCGATAATCATGGTTTAGTTTATCAAGAGTAATCATAAATCGTGTCATGTAATGTCAGAAAATAGCGAGTTTCGGGCTTGAAATGATAAGCTTGCATCAGTCTTTGTATAATTTGCTGATACGTTGAACTGGTAGTTGCGGCTGACTATCGAATAGACTGGTGCCTGAATGCACGTTGCTGAAAGAGCCTCAGCGACGAAACAGCCCGGTGACGCGATCCTCGCCAGCGGCTACACCGCGAGCATGAGTGACAGCACGACGCGCCCCCATTCCTCCGGCGACACCTCCTCCTTCGGCTTTCGCGATGTCGACGCGAAGGAAAAGGTCAGGATGGTGCGGGGCGTCTTCGACAGCGTCGCCTCCAACTATGACCTGATGAACGACCTGATGAGCGCGGGCGTGCACCGGCTCTGGAAGGACGCCGCCGCTGCTCGACTGAACCCGCGTCCGGGCGAGGTCATCCTCGATGTCGCGGGCGGCACCGGCGACATGGCACGCCGCTATTCGAAGATGGCGCGTCGGGCGCAGGAAAGGCGCGGCCTTCCGTCTGACACCAACCGCGACGCCTCGGTGATCGTGCTCGACTACAATGCCGAGATGATCTTGGCCGGTGTCGACAAGGGCGGCGAACCCGAGATGTCATGGGCCGTCGGCGATGCCATGGCGCTGCCGCTGCGCGATGCCAGCGTCGATGCCTATTCGATCAGTTTCGGCATCCGCAATGTCGCCGATATCGCCGTGGCCCTGTCGGAAGCGCGGCGTGTGCTGAAGCCGGGTGGACGGTTCCTGTGCCTCGAGTTCTCGCGGCCCACGACCGGCGCGATCCGCAAGGCCTATGACGCCTGGTCCTTCAACGCCATTCCGGCCATCGGCCAGTGGGTGGCCAAGGACCGCGACAGCTACCAGTATCTGGTCGAGAGCATCCGCCGTTTTCCGGACCAGACCGCCTTCAAGCGGATGATCGAGGACGCCGGATTCCGCAGCGTGACCGTCACCAACATGGCCGGTGGCGTGGCAGCGATGCATCACGGGTGGGCGATCTGACCTATCCGACCCGATACAGGACCGCCCCAACGGCTCCGGTCGCCCAGCCAGTGCGAGATCCGCTGGGCGCAGCCCTGCGACTGATCGGCTGGATGGGCGTGCTGGCAAAGTATGACGCGCTGATCCCGCGTGAACTGACACCATTGCTGCCGGGCTGGTCGCGTCCCCTGACCGGCCTCGTCCATCTGTTTGCCCGCCGCGAAGGTCGGGAAGGCCGGCCCGGCGAGCGGCTGGGCAAGGCGTTCGAACATCTGGGACCCGTCGCCATCAAACTGGGCCAGGTGCTGGCAACCCGGGCTGACATCTTCGGTATCCAGTTCGCCAAGGACCTGGGACGGCTCAAGGACAACCTGCCGCCCTTCCCCACCGAACAGGCGCGTCGCGAGATCGAGCGGTCGATCGGCCGGACAACGGATCAGCTGTTCACCGAGTTCGGCGATCCGATCGGGGCGGCCTCGCTGGCGCAGGCGCATCCGGCGCGGCTGGCCGATGGTCGCAAGGTTGCGGTCAAGGTGCTGCGACCCGGCGTGGAACGTCGCGTGACCTCAGGCCTGGATGCCATGCGGCTGGGCGCCCGGATCGTGTATCGGCTGGTGCCCCTGTCGCGTCGTCTGGAGCCCAGGGGTTTCGTGGAGACCATCGCCCGGTCGATGGAGCTGGAACTCGACATGCGGCTGGAAGCGGCCGCGGCGTCCGAGCTCAAGGACATCATGGCCAAGTCCGGCCATATGTCGGCACCCGCCGTCATCTGGGAAGGGGTCGGCAAACGCGTGCTGACGCTGGAATGGGCCACCGGCATGCCGATGACGGACCCGATGGCCGCCGAACAGCCGGGTCTCGACAAGAACGGTCTGGCCGACAATGTCGTGCGGGCTTTCCTGATCCAGGCCCTGGATCACGGCACCTTTCATGCCGACCTGCACGAAGGCAACCTGTTCGCCAGTGCACCCGCAGAAGTGATGGCCGTCGACTTCGGCATCGTGGGCAGGCTCGGGCCCGGCGAGCGGCGCTATCTGGCCGAGATCCTGTGGGGCTTCCTGACCCGCGACTATCCCCGCATCGCCCAGGTCCATTTCGAGGCCGGATACGTGCCCCCGCATCACTCGGTCGAGGCCTTTGCCCAGGCGCTGAGGGCTGTCGGTGAGCCCGTGATCGGCCGCGCGGCATCGCAGGTCTCGATGGGACGGCTGCTGGGCCAGCTGTTCGAGATCACGGCCCTGTTCGACATGCATCTGCGCCCCGAACTGATCCTGCTCCAGAAGACCATGGTCTCGGTCGAGGGTGTGGCACGGCGGCTGAACCCCGATCACGATCTCTGGGAAGCCGCCCGTCCGGTGGTCGAGGCCTGGATCGCGCGCGAACTCGGGCCCCGCGCCAAGGTGCGCGACGGGGTCATGGAGCTGATCACCGGGGCCAAGGCCCTGTCACGGCTGGTTCAGGAACCGCCTGTCGCACAGACCGTGATCATCGAACGGAACAAGACACCGACCTGGATCGCTACGGGGGTCGTCGTCGCCACATTGGCCTCACTGGCCGCCCTTGTTCTGTCGCTTTGGCCGATCATGACCGGCTGACGATCCGTCTGTCCCGGAGTCTGCCTGTGAAAACGCTTATCGCCACGACCGCTGTCCTCATGGCCCTTGCGGGTCCTGTCCTGGCCCAGACGCCCCCTCAGGACGCCGTGCGCAACCTGAATACCGGTGTATCGGCGGGCACCCTGCCCAACAGCTTTGACGCACCGGTCGCTACTCCCGTGCGTGCAGCCCCCGCACCCCTGCCAGCCGCTGCCGAAGCCGCCCAGAGCGCGCCATCCAGCCCCGCTGTGATCGCCGCGACCGAAGTCGCACTGAAGGCCACCATCGCGGCGGGCCAGTCCGGGACCCTGAACTACGCTGAAATGACCGACGATCTGGCCACCCAGGTCCGCCCGCGCGCTGCGACCCTTACGCCCATCATCCAGGGGTTCGGGGCTCTGAAGTCGGTTGAGCATCGCGGTCGCGAAAACGGAGCCGAGCTGTTCCTGGTGACCTTCGACAAGGCGGTGACCCAGTGGATCGTCGGCCTGAATGCACAGAACAAGATCGCCGTCCTGCTGTTCCGTCCTGCACCGGCCGCCTGATCAGTCCTGTGCGGTCGGCTTGCCCCGGCCGCTCTTGATCCCGGACCTGTGGGTCTTTGCGACCAGACGACGTTCCCTGGAGGCGCGGGTTGGTCGTGTCGGCACCCTGTAGACCGGGGCGATCGAGGCCTCATCGACCATGGCCTGCAGACGGGCGATGGCATCGGCGCGATTGCGCTCCTGGGTCCGGTGGCGGACGGCGTTGATCAGGATCACCCCGTCCAGCGTCAGCCGGCTGCCCGCCAGCTTCATCAGCCGCTGCTTCACGGCCTCGCTCAGGGACGGCGAGTTGAGGGCATCGAAGCGCATCTGCACCGCGGTCGAGACCTTGTTGACGTTCTGCCCGCCGGGTCCACCCGCCCGATAGAAGCGGAACTCCAGCTCGTCTTCGGAGATGATGGTCACCGGGTGACCTTCTTGGCCCGCACGACCGCCTGATCGAGGGCCTGCAGGAACCGGGAACGGTCCGCGGGTCCGAAGGGGGGAGGGCCCGACGTCGCCACGCCCATGGACCTCAGATGCTCGCCGACCATACGCCCGGCAAGGGCCGAGCCGATCGAGTCGTGGGTGAAGGGCTGGCCGTTGGACTTCAGCGCCTGGGCCCCGGATTTCAGGCAGCGGTCGGCGAGGGGGATGTCAGCCGTCACGACGATGTCGCCGGGACCTGCGCGGTCTGCGATCCAGTCGTCTGCGATGTCGGGACCGGCATCGACGACCACCTGTTCGATGAAGGTGGCGCGCGGGGTGTTGATCCAGCTGTTCGAGACCACAAACACCTTCAGCTTGTAGCGGTCGGCGACCCGATAGACCTCGTCCTTCACGGGGCAGGCGTCGGCGTCGATGTAGATGATGGGACCGGGCGTCATGCCCGGCCCCATATCATGTCTCAGTTTCCGTAGGCCACCGGCATGCCGTTGGCCTGGGTGCCGCCGGTCATGTAGCGACGCGCCAGCAGGATCTGGCGGGTTTCCATCGACTGTTCGACACCATTCACGAAGACGGCGGTGGCAACGGACAGCGGTTCCAGCGGGTCACCCGACCAGATCACGACATCGCCTGCGGCTCCGGGAGCCAGCGCCCCGAAATCACCGGCCATGCCGAAGATGCGGGCCGGGTTGGTGGTGATTGCCGCAATCGCCGAGGCATAGGGCAGGCCGTGCGAGACGGCGTTGCCGGCGTTGTAGCGGGTCTCCTTGGCCCGATGGATCGAGCCCTCATTGCCCTTGATGGCGATGATGACGCCCGCTGCGTCGAGACTGGCAGCATTCTCCATCCGGGCCGCCCGGCTTTCGAAGGAGTCGGGCAGGTTCATGACCGGGTTCAGCAGCACCGGGACATTGGCCGCTGCGATCTGGTCGGCGACCAGCCAGCCCTCTGCGGCGCCGTCCAGGATCATCCGCACACCCTCTTCCTGACCCAGGCGGATCACCTGCAGGATATCGGCCGCGCGGTCGACGGTGACGATCAGGGGCATGCGGCCCTCTGCGACGGGGATCAGGGCCTCCAGATCGGCTCGCGACAGCGACAGATCGCGCAGTCCCGCCCGGTCATAGGCGGCCTTGTTGCGGGAATAGAGGCGAACCTCTGCCAGGCTTTCCTTGAACAGGGTGAAGGTGGCTCCCCGTGCACCGCCCGCGACACTGGCCCCGGCCTCCCCGAACGGAGCGACCATGGCGACCCTGGGCTTGACCAGGATGTCCGTGCCCTGACCCAGATGGATGATCGAGGCCTGGCCGGCGAACAGGCCGGGTGACTGCAGGCCACCGGCACCGACCCCGGCAAAGTCGCTGTCGTCGGCGTGGTTGTGACCTCCCGATCCGCCGGGATGCGACGGCACCACGATGGCGCGGGTGATCCCGCCCTGACGGGCGACCGGCAGGGTGAAGGACCAGGGGTCGAGGCCATAGCTGACATCGAAGGAGGCGCTGATGGTGTTGGCGCTGTTGCCCTGGTCGTCGGAACCGCCGACCGACGAGACCTCCGAAACCCCCAGACCCGAGTCGACGGCGACGAAGCCGGGTGAGACCGTCTTGCCGGTGGCATCGATGACCCGGGCGCCCGCAGGTGCCGCGCCGGTGCCGACCGAGACGATCCGGCCGCCGCGCATGACGACAGTCCCGTTCTCGAGGACCGAAGTGCCGGTCAGGACGCGGCCTCCGGTAATGGCGACGGTATCCTGGGCGAGAGCAGGAGCCGCGACCGAGAGAGCGGCGATAGCGACAGAGAGGATCAGGCGACGCATCAGCGGGCTCCCGTATTGGCGGCGACGGTCGGCGTCCGACCGAAGCCGGGCTGGCCGAGTTCGAAATCGGTCGTGGGCTGATAGGCCGGATTGTTGCGGTCATAGCTCAGCGAGCCGTCGATGAAGACCTGGTCGGCACGGGCGTAGACGCTGAAGGGGTTGGCGCTCCAGATCACGATGTCGCCGCGCTTGCCGGGTTCCAGAGACCCGGTCTGGTCCTCGATCCCGATGGCACGGGCAGCATTGATGGTGATCCAGTCGATCGCATCTTCCTCGCGGATAGTCATGCCCAGACGGCGGCCGGCAGCGACGCTGGCGGCGACTTCCTGGTTCAGGCGCTGGGTCAGTTCCGCGTTGTCCGAATGGATGACAGCACAGGACCCCTGTTGCGCATCCACGAGGGCGGCGTTTTCCTCGATGGCATCCAGGGCTTCCATCTTGAAGCCCCACCAGCCCGTCCACATGGCCGCGCAGATGCCCTCGCGGGCCAGGGTCGGGGCCAGTTTGTAGGCCTCGACGGCGTGGTGGAAGGCGCGGATCTTGTAGCCGAACTCGTTGGCGATATCGATCATCACGGCCATCTCGTCAGCGCGATAGCAGTGGTTCTGGACCATGATCGACCCGTCGAGCACGCCGGCCAGTGTCTCGTTCTGCAGGTTCCGGGTCGGAGGCGATCCTTCGCCGTCCTCACGCCACTTGTCCCATTTGGCCTTGTACTCACGCGCGGCGATGAAGGCTGCGCGGTATCCGGCAACATTGCCCATGCCGGTGGCCGGTGACTGGTTGCGACCGCCATAGACTCGGCTGGGGTTCTCGCCACAGGCCATCTTCAGCCCGTAGGGAGCGTCGGGCATCTTCATCCCCTGCATGGTGATCGACGGGATGTTGCGGACCGTCACGCCACGGCCGCCGAAAAGATTGGCCGAGCCAGGAAGGATGTGCAGCGTCGTGATGCCGCCCGCCCGTGCGGTGTTGAAGCCCGGGTCCTGGGGCCAGATCGAATGCTCGGCCCAGACCTGTGCGGTGTTGGGGCTGGTGGCCTCATTGCCATCGCTCATCCCCTGCACGCCGGGCGAAGGATAGACGCCGAGGTGAGAGTGGACGTCGATAATGCCCGGGGTGACGAACCGGCCGCGTCCATCGACGACCGTGTGGCCGTTCGGGACCGGGGTCGAAGCATCGCCGACGGCGGCGATCCGTCCGTCCGTGACGATCACCACGCCGTTCTCGATCTTCGTGCCTGCGGCCGTGAAAACCGTCGCGCCGACGATCGCCGTGTTCTGGCGTGGCAGGGGCTGATAGGTCGACGGGAAGGGGTTCGGGTTGGATGCCGGGTCAAGGCCGGTGGCGAGGGCTGCTCTGTCAGGCGTCGACGACGATCCATCCGCGGCATCGGGGCTGTCCGGCGTGGTGGCACAGGCGGACAGGGACAAGGCCCCCGCCAGGACACAGGCGATGACGGCGGGGCTTGGCCCCCGCAGGCGGTCGAAAATCATGGATGAAACCCCTCGTCCCCGCATTGGCGCGGGCTGTCTGAACTGGCGTCATACAAGCGAGGGGTTCGGATCACCGCAAGGCCAAAAATCACCCGGCCGTCACGGTGTGGCAATGTCGGGCACCCGCCATGTGGCGGAGTGCCCGATCGCGGATCAGCCGAGGGCGGTCATCAGTTCGGGCACGATCGTCTTGTAGTCGCCGACGATGCCATAGTCCGCGACCTGGAAGATCGGGGCGTCGGCGTCCTTGTTGATGGCGACGATGATCTTGGAGTCCTTCATGCCGGCCAGATGCTGGATGGCACCGGAGATGCCGATGGCGATGTAAAGGCCCGGGGCCACCACCTTGCCGGTCTGCCCGACCTGGTAGTCGTTGGGCGCGTAGCCAGCGTCCACCGCAGCGCGCGATGCACCGACAGCGGCACCCAGCCTGTCAGCCAGGGGATCCATGACGGCGTGGAATTCTTCGGCCGAGCCCATGGCGCGACCGCCCGAAACGATGATCTTGGCAGCGCCGAGTTCGGGCCGGTCGGACTTGACCAGTTCCTCGCCGATGAAGTCGGTCCGTGCGGCGTCGGCTCCGGCAATGGTCTCGATGGTTGCCGAACCGCCCGTGCCGGCAGCGTCGAACGCTGTCGGACGGACCGTGATGATCTTCTTGCCGTCCGAGGACTGGACGGTTTCCAGCGCATTTCCCGCATAGATCGGACGTACGAAGGTGTCAGCAGAGACGACCTCGATGATGTCGGAGATCGGCGCGACATCCAGCCGTGCAGCGATGCGGGGCATGTAGTTCTTGCCGTCCATCGTGGCCGGTGCCAGCACGGCGTCATAACCTGCGGCCAGCGGCACGACCACGGCCTCGACGGCCTCGGCCAGGCTCTTGCCCAGTTCGGCGCTCTCGGCCAGCAGGACCTTGCGCACGCCCGCGATGGCGGCGGCGGCATCGGCCACGGCCTGGGCCCCCTGACCAACGACGAGAATGTCGACATCGCCCAGTTTCGAGGCCGCGGTCACCGTCTTGTTGGTCGTGTCGCGGAGATTCGTGCCGTCGTGATCGGCGATGACGAGGACGGCCATTACAGGGCTCCTGCGGTCTTGAGTCTGGAAACGAGTTCGGCGGCGTCAGCCACCTTGATCCCGGCCGAGCGCACGGGCGGGGCGGTCACCTTCAGCACGGTGAGGCGCGGCGCGACATCGACGCCATAGTCGGCGACCGTCTTCATCGCGATCTCCTTCTTCTTGGCCTTCATGATGTTCGGCAGGGAGGCATAGCGCGGCGTGTTCAGCCGCAGGTCCACGGTCACGACGGCGGGCAGTTGCGAGGCGATGGTCTGGAGACCCCCGTCGATCTCGCGCGTCACGGTCGCCTTGCCGTCGGCGATCTGGATCTTGGAGGCGAAGGTCGCCTGCGGCCAGTCGAGGATGGCGGCCAGCATCTGTCCCACGGCATTGTTGTCGCCGTCGATCGATTGCTTGCCCATCAGGACAAGGTCCGGCTTTTCTTCCTCGACCACGGCCTTGAGGAGCTTGGCAACGGCGAGAGGCTCGAGGTCCGCATCGGACTGGATCAGGATGCCACGGTCGGCACCCATGGCGAGGGCGGTGCGGATCGTCTCCTGCGCCTGCGTCACGCCGATGGACACAACGACGATCTCGGTGACCGTGCCCGCTGCATGGTGCTCCTTGCCGTCCTTGAGGCGAACGGCCTCCTCGACGG
Organism: Alphaproteobacteria bacterium; assembly: GCA_003241825.1. GTDB lineage: Bacteria > Pseudomonadota > Alphaproteobacteria > Caulobacterales > Caulobacteraceae > Brevundimonas. Next base: position 29,120 of record QBLX01000024.1, on the reverse strand, counting down.
CGATCTCGTCGAAGGGGTTCATGCTCATCTTGACGTTGGCCAGATCGACGCCCGTCTGGTCCGCCTTGACGCGAGCCTTGACGTTATAATCAATGACCCGTTTGACGGGGACGAGAACCTTCATGATACGATCCACACAAGTGCCGGAATGTTGGCGCAGGGAATGGAACGCGATACGACGCCTGTCAACGTAACGCGACGTGAACTATCGACGCGCCTCTGGCAACAACCGGGGCGACGGGAGAATAACCAATGCATCGCTTCCTGAACATGAAACGTCTGACGATCCTGTTCTTCAGCGTTTTTGCAGTGCTGATCACAGGCACCGTCGTCTTTCAGTCCTACTGGCTGGACCCGGGCGAGCGCTGCGAGAAGGATGGCAAATGGTATGACGTCGAAAGTCGCACCTGCGCCGTACCGATCTACATACCGGATATCACGGGCAGACCGGCTGGCGTGACCCGCGCCGAGGCGTCCAACGCCAAGAACCGCGAGCTCCTGGGCCTGGAGCGCGAGGTCGCCAACGAGCGCAGGGCCGTCAATGCGCAGATCCAGCAGCAGCGCGAAGAGTTCATAAACGGCCCGGCCGGTTAGGGTGTGGCCCAGGCCGGCCCGGGCGCATTTTCCAGCAGGCATGGCCATTCATGGCGGCATCACACGAGAGCCAGACTAGAACCTAGCGCGTTCCGCCCGGTTTCCATTTGACGTCATCGGCGCCGTTGGCATTGGCTCGCCGCCCCGCGACAAACAGATGGTCGGACAGACGGTTCAGATAGCGCATTGCGTCTGGCGTTACCGTCGCTCCGGTCTCGACCAGCCTGACGGCCTCGCGCTCGGCCCTGCGGGCGACGGTCCGAGCGAGATGGAGATGTGCCGAAAGCGGTGAACCGCCCGGCAGGATGAAGCTGTCCAGCGCCTTGAGGCTCTCGTTCATCCAGTCGATCTCGGCTTCCAGCCGTTCGACCTGGGACGAGACAATGCGCAAGGCCTCCCATTTGGGTGCCGGATCGTGTGGCGTCGCCAGATCGGCGCCCAGATCGAACAGTTCGTTCTGGATCCGCCCCAGCATGGCATCGATCCGATCGTTCTGGCCGGAGTAAAGCCGGGCGATACCGATCACGGCATTCAATTCGTCGACTGCGCCATAGGCCTCGACGCGCGGGTCGCATTTTGACACGCGCTCGCCGGATGCCAGTCCCGTGTCTCCGGCGTCACCGGTGCGGGTATAGATCTTGTTCAGGACGACCACGGCCTAGGCTCCCTGCGTGGATTTCCACCACAGACCGGCCATCAGCAGGATAACCGCCACGGCCTGCAACAGCACCCTCAGGCGCATGAGCCGGTTGGAGTTCGACTTCGCATAGGCTCCGCCCCGGAACAGCGAATAGATGCCGAAGCCGAGTGTAATGGCGACCGCAGCAATCGCCGCGAAGATGAGGATGGTGAAGACATTGTCCATGGCGCAATCCCTACCTCCGAGTGGGCGCTACGCCAAGCGACAGAGGCGCGCACGCGACCGAGGCATCATGGCGTGGCCCTCGTTATCGTTACGGTAAAGCTCGCGCGGCTATTGTTGGTGGCAAGTACACCCGGTGAATTCCATGTCTGATCGCTCCGTCCGAAATCTGGAAAATCTCGAGCGATCGGCATCGACCGCGCGCGTCCTGAATCTGCATCAGATTGCAAAGGCCCACCGCCACACGCCGGACTGGAGTGAGAAGCCGCTTTTCAAGACCACCGAGCTGAATACCTGTCTTGTGGTCAAGCACAGATTGCGGCGCAACGAGTACGACATGTTCCGCGGACGGCGGCAGGTCGCAACCAAGATAATCATTCCGATCGATGGCCACGACCTGAAAACCGGAGGTCGCTACGTCTTTGTCGACCAGATCAATTTCGAGCAGACCCTGCTGGAGGTGTTCGGCGTCGCTGCGCAGCACCCTGACGTCAAGACCCTCAGGCTGATCGACCAGCTGCCCTCGCTGGATCCGTTTCTCCTGCGCGAGCAATTGGCGAGGGCCGGAATCGAGGCCGCCCCGTGCTATTTCGCGCTGAGCGAGGCTGATCTCCAGAAGATGCTTCATTTCGTGCAGGGCGAGATCGCGCCGCTTGTCGAACTCAGCCTTGGCGGCGCATCCGCCGCGGGTGCCAGTTCGGTGGAGCGGATGGCTGCCAAGATCCTGTCGAATGCCCCTGGTGACCGGATGGATGTGCTGGGCCAGACACTGCGGCTCAAACCGGAGCAGTATCAGGAAGGCGTTTTCTGCTGGAAAGGCTTCCTGTATTTCAAATGGAGCCTCGGCAGTATGACAAGGGATATCTCCCTGGTTGCCGAGAAGGTCGCTACCGTCAAACCGGTGGGACCGATGGACCCGGCGGCGCGCGAGTACATCAACCGAGGGCGCGAGGTATTGAGAACCTTGATCACACGTGCCTGTGTTGACTGCAGTAGCACTCTGAAATTCTACGACGCGGCCTATGCCGGTCTGATCGAGGACGGCAATCCGGTCGGCTTCCGCGACTTTCTGCTTGAGGCACCTGCCCTGTTTGCGCGGCTGGGGGACCAGCTCGGCGCGATTCAGCACATCGTCAGCTTCTGGAACTACCGCTTTGGACCAAAGACCTCAGCCCCGGGGGCCGACGAGCTGATGGATATCTTCATGGATTTCGAGGTCAGCCTCCGCGGCCGCGACCAAGATATGTGACGATGAGTTTCAATCTTTCCGGATCAGGTTGCCCGTCCGGGCACGTCGCTGACGAGCATTTCCCGTATGACTGACCGTTCCATCCGTAGCCTGACCAATCTGCAGAAATCCGCATCGACGGCGCGCGTCCTGAATTTGCTGAAGGTCGGGCAGGACCATGGTCATACCGAAGAATGGGCCGCGGCCCCGATGTTCCAGCACCGGATGCTCAATCGCGCCCTGATCCTGAAACACAGGCTGAGGCGCGACGAAATCGATATGTTTCGAGTTCGGCGTCACGTCGCAACCAAGATCATATTGCCGATCGACGAGCGCGACCTGCGCGCGGGAGGGCGCTTCCTGTTCGTCGATCAGATCGGATTCGACCGGGCTCTGGAACAGACCCTTGGCATCGGCATCGGCCATCCTGATCGCCGCGTCCTGGGACTGATAGCCGATCTGCCGGGCTTCGACCCGTTTCTCCTGCGTGAACAGCTGCGTCGGCACGGGGTCCAGCCGGCACCCTGCTACTTCGCGGTGAGCGCCGCCGACATGACCTCGATGGACATGTTTGTTCAGGAGGAAATCCTGCCCCTGGTCCGGCTCAGCCTGGGCGGTGCAGAGATGCCGGGCGATGGGAATCCGGTTGCCCGTCTTGCCAGCAAGATCCTGTCCAGCACGGCAGAGGGTGACCTGCTGATGCTCGGCAAGACCCTGCATCTCCAGCCAGACGAATACGAGGAAGGCATCTTCAGCTGGAAGGGCTTTCTCTATTACAAATGGGCCCTGCGCTCGGTCATTGGCGATGTCGGTTCGGTGGCCGAGGCTGTGCGGACAGTCCGTCCCCACGGGCGCGCGACGTCGGAGCAGAAGGTCGATATCGATCGCTGCCGTCGGGTCCTGAAAGCGCGAATGGTCGAAACCTGTGACGATGCTGCCTCGATGCTGCGGGTCTACGACAACGCCTTCCGCCGGCTGACGACAGAAGGCAATCCTGCGGCCTTCCGCGACTTCCTGCTGGAAGCGCCACTTCTGTTCTGGCGGCTCGGCGAGCAGTTGGGTGCCATCCAGCACATTGTCAGTTTCTGGCGCTACAGGTTCAGCGCGCGACGCACGCCGCCGGATGCCATGGAACTGCTGGATCTTCTTGGAGATTTCGAGAACAGCCTCGCGGCGCGCGAGGATCCGGATAGCGTGAACCTCGCAGCCTGACGCGACGGCCGTCCCGGGAGTTTCCTCAAGCGGGCCCGCCCCGGGGAGCAGGCAGCGCTCTCCAGCGCTGCCTGTCCATGGGTCGTCCTAGTAGCGGTAGTGGTCAGGCTTGAACGGGCCTTCCGAGGGGACCGAGATGTAGTCGGCCTGTTCGGTCGACAGGGTCGTCAGCTTGGCACCCAGCTTGGCCAGGTGAAGGCGGGCAACCTTCTCGTCCAGGTGCTTGGGCAGGACGTAGACCTGGTTCTCGTAGGCGGACTTGTTGGTCCAGAGTTCGATCTGGGCCAGCGTCTGGTTGGTGAAGGACGCCGACATCACGAACGAGGGGTGACCCGTGGCATTGCCGAGGTTCACGAGACGGCCTTCCGACAGCAGAATGATCTTCTTGCCGTCCGGGAATTCGACGTGGTGCACCTGGGGCTTGATCTCGTCCCACTTGAAATTCTTCAGGCCAGCGACCTGAATCTCGGAATCGAAGTGACCGATGTTGCAGACGATGGCGTTGTTCTTCATCGCCCGCATGTGGTCGACGGTCAGGACGTCCTTGTTGCCGGTGGCAGTGACGAAGATGTCGGCTTCGCCGGCGACGTCCTCGACGGTGACGACCTCATAGCCTTCCATCGCGGCCTGCAGGGCGCAGATCGGATCGACTTCGGTGACCTTCACGCGTGCGCCGCCTTGGCGCAGCGAGGCGGCCGAGCCCTTGCCCACGTCGCCATAGCCGCAGACCACGGCAACCTTGCCCGAGAGCATGACGTCGGTGCCGCGACGGATCGCGTCGACCAGCGATTCACGGCAGCCATAGAGGTTGTCGAACTTCGACTTGGTCACGCTGTCGTTCACATTGATGGCGGGGAAGGGCAGTTCGCCCCGCTCGGCCATCTGGTACAGGCGGTGGACGCCGGTCGTTGTCTCTTCCGACACGCCGCCGATGGCGTCGCGGATGGCCGAATAGAAGCCGGGCTTCTCGGCGATGTAGCGCTTCATCACCTTGTAGAGGGCTTCTTCCTCCTCGTTCTGCGGGTCCGACAGGACCGAGATGTCCTTCTCGGCCTTGGGGCCGAGGACGCAGAGCAGGGTCGCGTCGCCACCGTCGTCGAGGATCAGGTTGGGATAGCCGCCGTCGGACCATTCAAAGATCTTGTGGGCGTAGTCCCAGTATTCTTCCAGGGTCTCGCCCTTGGTGGCGAACACCGGCGTGCCGGCTGCGGCGATGGCAGCGGCGGCGTGGTCCTGGGTCGAGAAGATGTTGCACGAGGCCCAGCGGACGTCGGCACCCAGGGCTTCCAGCGTCTGGATCAGCACGGCGGTCTGGATGGTCATGTGCAGCGACCCGGCGATCCGCGCACCCTTCAGGGGCTGGCCTTCGCCGAATTCCTCGCGCAGTGCCATCAGGCCGGGCATCTCGGTTTCGGCAATGGCGATTTCCTTGTTGCCGAAGGGCGCAAGGGAGATGTCGCGGACGATGTAGTCGGTCATGGGCGGGTCTTTCCGGCCACTGGAGGCCGTTGGCGTGAAATCAGATGGCCTGCCTATAGCCCCCAAACCCTGACGGAGCAATATCACATAAGGATATCCTTATATGATCTGCGCTGGCGGGGCGACGCGACGCATGTCTAATCTCGCCCGGAACAACGCCGGGGCGGGATCAGGAACATGATGAAGAACACGATGGTCGTAACCGTCCTTGCGGCGGTCCTGTTGGCGGCAGCTCCCGCAATGGCGCAGGCCCCGGCAGGGGAGACGGTCCTCGTCCAGGCGGGACGTCTTCTGGACCGGCCGGGACAGGCCCCGCGCGGGCCTTCGACGCTCGTGATCCGCGACGGCGTGGTGGTCGAGGTGCGTGACGGATTTGTCGGTGCCGACGCGGTCGCCGGCGCGCGGGTGATCGATCTTCGCGACAGGTTCGTCCTGCCCGGACTGATCGACAGCCATGTGCATCTGGTCTCCGATCGCGCCGGTCAGGAGGGGCTGCTGGCCGAGTTCACCGACAGCCTGCCCGCCCGCGCCTATGAGGCCGCCGAGAATGCCCGCAAGACCCTGATGGCGGGTTTCACGACGGTGCGGAACCTCGGCGACAGCGGCGGGGTGACCATGGCGCTGCGCGATGCTGTGGCCCGGGGCGCTGTGCCGGGCCCACGGATCCTGGATGCCGGAACCAGTATCTCGACGACGTCGGGACATATGGACGGACGGCTGGGCCTGAATGACGAACTGCGCGAGCACACCCCCCATGACAACGTCTGCGATGATGTCGCCAGCTGCCGTGAGGCGGTGCGTATCCAGATCGGACGGGGCGCAGACCTGATCAAGATTGCGACGACCGGAGGCGTCAACAGCCGGATCGGTGCCGGACTCGGCGCCCAGATGTTCGAGGACGAGGCCCGGGCCCTGATCGAGACGGCGCATCTGTATGGCAAGAAGGTCGCCGTCCATGCCCACGGCGCTGACGGCATTGCGCTGGCGCTGCGTCTTGGGGCGGACTCCATCGAGCACGGCACGATCTTCGACGACGAGACCCTGGGGCTGTTCCGCCAGTCGGGAGCCTATTACGTCCCGACCCTGTCGACGGTGAACGGCTATCGCGAGCGTCTGGCGGCCAACCCCAACGCCTATCCGCCCGAGGTCCTGCCCAAGATCCTGTGGCGGATCTCGATCACCGGACAATCCCTCGAGCGCGCCGTGCCAGCAGGCGTCAGGATCGCTTTCGGAACCGATGCCGGCGTGTCGAAGCACGGCCGCAACGCCGACGAGTTCGAGCTGATGGTGGCCCACGGGATGACCCCTGCAACGGCCATCCAGGCCGCGACCGTCAATGCCGCCGACCTTCTGGGCCTGTCTGATCAGGTCGGGACGCTCGAGGCCGGCAAGCGTGCGGACCTCATCGCTGTCGACGGGGATCCCCTGATGGATGTGACCGTCCTGAAAGACGTCGATTTCGTCATGCGGGGCGGCCAGGTGTTCAAGTCCGAATAATCGGGCATCGCCACCACACCCGCCTGCAGATCGGGATTTCGACGGCTGGATTGTCTTGCATCGCCTGTCTGCCCGGCGCATCTGGGCCGACCTGTTCGGACTGGCTGTCGGAACGGGGCTCACGGGGGTGGGTGCAAGGCCTTGCGGGGCCGAATGCCCTTCCCATATCCGCTTCAGCCGGAGAGACCCCTCAATGTCTGGGGTTTTGCCGGATACCGTACCAACCGTCCGCCTCAGGCCCCCAGCCGATGCGCGGATACACAGAAACACTGGGGGCGGTCCCGCACGGCGCTTCGCTTTAAAAGGCCGCCGCATCGCCCGCCAAATGGAGTGAAAGACGTTCATGGCCAAGATCATCGGTATCGACCTCGGCACCACCAATTCCTGCGTTGCCGTCATGGACGGCAAGAACCCCAAGGTGATCGAGAACGCCGAGGGCAACCGCACGACCCCTTCGGTCGTGGCGATCCAGGACGGTGGCGAGACCCTGGTGGGTCAGCCGGCCAAGCGCCAGGCCGTGACCAATCCCTCCAATACCTTCTTCGCCATCAAGCGCCTGATCGGCCGCTCGTTCGATGACCCGGTGGTGGCCAAGGACAAGAAGATGGTCCCCTACGAGATCGTCAAGGGACCGAACGGCGACGCCTGGGTGCGCGCCAACGGCAAGGACTATTCCCCCCAGCAGATCTCGGCCTTCACCCTGATCAAGATGAAGGAGGCCGCAGAGGCCTATCTGGGCGAGAAGGTCACCCAGGCCGTCATCACCGTTCCCGCCTACTTCAATGACGCCCAGCGTCAGGCCACCAAGGACGCCGGCAAGATCGCCGGTCTCGAGGTCCTGCGTATCATCAACGAGCCGACCGCAGCGGCCCTGGCCTATGGCCTCGACAAGAACGAAGGCAAGAAGATCGCGGTCTATGACCTCGGCGGCGGCACGTTCGACGTGTCGGTGCTGGAAATCGGCGACGGCGTGTTCGAGGTGAAGTCGACCAACGGCGACACCTTCCTCGGCGGTGAGGACTTCGATCTGCGTCTGGTCGATTACCTGGCTGACGAGTTCAAGAAGGAACAGGGCGTCGATCTGCGGACCGACAAGCTGGCCCTGCAGCGCCTGAAGGAAGAGGCCGAGAAGGCCAAGAAGGAGTTGTCCTTCACCCCGTCCTACGAGGTGAACCTGCCCTTCATCACCATGAACGCCTCGGGTCCCCTGCACCTGAACGTCAAGCTGAGCCGCGCCAAGCTGGAAGCCCTGGTCGACGACCTGATCCAGCGCACCATCGAGCCCTGCGCCAAGGCGCTCAAGGACGCGGGCCTCAAGGCTTCCGACATCGACGAAGTGGTCCTGGTCGGCGGCATGACCCGCATGCCCAAGGTCGTGGAGGCCGTGAAGGCCTTCTTCGGTCGCGAGCCCCACACCGGCGTGAACCCCGACGAAGTCGTCGCTCTGGGCGCTGCCGTCCAGGCCGGCGTTCTGCAGGGTGACGTCAAGGACGTCCTGCTGCTGGACGTGACGCCGCTGACGCTCGGCATCGAGACCCTGGGTGGCGTGTTCACCCCGCTGATCGAGCGCAACACGACGATCCCGACCAAGAAGAGCCAGGTGTTCTCGACGGCTGACGACAACCAGTCGGCCGTGACCATCCGGGTGTTCCAGGGCGAGCGTCCGATGGCGTCCGACAACAAGGTGCTGGGTCAGTTCGACCTGATGGGCATTCCGCCCGCACCGCGCGGCCTGCCGCAGATCGAGGTCGCCTTCGACATCGACGCCAACGGCATCGTGCATGTCACGGCCAAGGACAAGGCGACCAACAAGGAGCAGTCGATCCGCATCCAGGCCAACGGTGGCCTTTCCGATGCCGACATCGACAAGATGGTCAAGGAAGCCGAGGCCAACGCCACGGCGGACAAGGCCAAGAAGGACATGGTCGAGGCCACCAACGGTGCCGAGAGCCTGATCCATTCGACCGAAAAGGCCATGGCCGAGCACGGCGACAAGCTGGGCGCGGAAGAGAAGACGGCGATCGAGACGGCCATCGCGGAACTCAAGGCTGCCAAGGAAGGCTCGGATCCGGAAGATATCCGGACCAAGACCAACACCCTGGCGCAGGCCTCGATGAAGCTGGGCGAGGCGATGTACGCCCAGGCTGCAGCGGCGGGCGATCCCGAGGACGTCACGGCCACCGCCGATGACGGCGTGGTTGACGCCGAGTTCGAGGACGTCTCGGACGACGAAGACCAGAAGAAGAGCGCGTAAGAAACCTGTCCTCCCCATGCCTTTCGGCATGGGGAGGGGGACCGCGAAGCGGTGCGGGGGCCCTGTCGCATCGTGATCGCGAGATCAGGCTTGCAGCAGTCAGCCTCTCCATCCGCCTTTGCGCGGCCCCTCGCCCATCGCAAGTCGGTGGGTGGGACATTGCATCACAGAACCCGGTTCCCATGTCTGGCCGGGACGTCGGTGTCATGTATCGGCCCGTAGAGGCGAGCGTGATCCACGAGGGAAAAAGGACGAGTTCGCCCTATGGCGCGTGACTATTACGAGGTGCTGGCGGTTGAGCGGTCGATCGACGCCGCCGGCCTGAAGGCCGCCTACCGCAAGCTGGCGATGGAACACCACCCCGACCGCAACGGCGGGTCGGACGAATCCATGGCGCGTTTCAAGGAAATCTCCGAGGCGTACGGCGTCCTGTCGGATGACCAGAAGCGGGCGGCCTATGACCGGTTCGGTCATGCGGGCGTGAATGGCGGCGGCGGCGGTGGCCAGCAGGGCTTCCACGACATCAACGACATCTTTTCCCAGGTGTTCGGCGACGCCTTTGGCGATGTGTTCGGCGGTCGCGCAGGCGGACGCCAGCCGAACGGACCGCGTCGCGGTTCGGACCTGCGGTACGATCTCGAGATCACGCTGGAGCAGGCCTACAAGGGCTCCGAGGTCGATGTATCGATCCCGGCGACTGCGACCTGCGATAACTGCGAAGGCTCCGGGGCCAAGCCGGGCACCAAGCCCAGGGGCTGTGGCACCTGTGGCGGGGCCGGACGTGTGCGTCAGGCCAATGGCTTCTTCCAGGTCGAGCGCACCTGCCCGACGTGCGGCGGCAACGGACAGATCATGGATCCCTGCTCGGCCTGCAATGGCCATGGGCAGGTCCGCAAGACCCGCAAGCTGAACCTCAAGGTTCCGGCCGGCGTCGACGACGGCTCGCGCATCCGCCTGACCGGCGAGGGCGATGCCGGGACACGTGGCGGACCGCGTGGGGACCTTTACGTCTTCCTGTCGGTCCAGACCCACGAGCTGTTCGAGCGCGACAATCTCGATCTGCTGGTGACCGTTCCCGTATCGATGACGGTCGCGGCGCTCGGCGGAGAGATCGAGGCCCCCTGTCTGGTGTCCGAGGCCTGCGACGGCCAGTGCAAGGCCCCCGTGTCGGTTCCTGCCGGGGCCCAGACCGGCAAGACGGTGCGGATCAAGGGCAAGGGCATGCCGCATCTGAACGGCAAGCACCGTGGCGACCTGGTCGTCGAACTGTTCGTCGAGACCCCGACCGACCTGACCCCGCGTCAGCGCGAGTTGATGCAGGAACTGGCCCTGTCCTTCGGTGACAGCCAGAACCCGCGCAATTCCAGCTTCGCGGGCAAGGCCAAGCGGTTCTGGGCGGACATCCTTGGGGCCGAGGCTGACAGCAGCAAAGAAAACGTGCAGTAAGCTCGACCATGAGCGAGCTGTTTCATGCCGGTATATCCGGCGCACGCGGACGAATGGGCCGTGCTGTCGACCAGGCCCTGGATGCCCGCAGTGACGTGGTCGTCGCTGTCCGCTTCGACTGGGGCGACAAGCCCGACCTGTCGCTCTGCGATGTCGTGATCGATTTCTCCACGGCCGAGGCCTCTGTGACCCTGGCGCAGACCTGCGCCGAGCGGGGCGGGCCGGCTCTGGTGATCGGCTCTACCGGCCTTTCGCCCGAGCAGGACGCGGCCCTGCTGGTGGCCGCCGAGAAGATCGCCATCGTGCGCAGTGGAAATTTCTCGCTCGGCGTCAACATCCTGATCGGGCTGGTGGAGCACGCGGCCCAGCGGCTGGATTCCCGCGAATGGGATATCGAGATCATCGAGGCCCATCACCGGCTCAAGGTGGACGCCCCGTCCGGGACCGCCCTGATGCTCGGTGAAGCTGCTGCGGCGGGCCGCGGTGCCGATCTCGCTGACCTGCGCGTGCCGCCGTATGACGGCATCACCGGCGAGCGCGAGGCCGGCAAGATCGGCTTTGCAACGATCCGGGCCGGCGGAATCATCGGCGATCACACCGTGATGTTCGGCTCGAGGGACGAGATACTGACCCTGTCTCACTCGGCCATCGACCGGTCGCTGTTTGCCAAGGGGGCGGTCGCCGCCGCTGCCTGGGTCCGGACGCGGCGCCCCGGCCTCTACGACATGCAGGACGTGCTGGGTTTCCGGCAGGCATGAAAAAGGCCCCGTCGGTAGCGACGGGGCCTTCTGCATTTTCAGGACAGGATCAGACCAGCGAGGGCTCGATGTCCTTGCAGGCCTGGATCAGGCCCTGGACCGAGGCGACCGACTTCTCGAACATCGCCTTCTCGTCATCGTTGGTCGTGAACTCGATGATCTTCTCTGCGCCGCCGGCACCGATCATGGCGGGCACGCCGACATAGAGGTCCGACAGTCCGTATTCGCCCGACAGCCACACGGCGCAGGGCAGGACGCGCTTCTGGTCGAGCAGATAGCTCTTGGCCATGGCGATGGCGGATTCGGCCGGGGCGTAGAAGGCCGATCCGGTCTTCAGCAGGGCCACGATCTCGCCGCCGCCCTTGCGGGTTCGGTCCACGATGGCATCCAGGTCGGCCTGGGACAACAGACCGGCTGCGACAGCGTCGGGCAGGGGCAGGCCGCCGATCGTCGAATGGCGCACCATCGGGACCATGTCATCGCCGTGACCGCCCAGGGTCCAGGCGTGGATGTCCTGAACCGACACGCCGGTCTTCTCGGCCAGGAAATAGGCGAAACGGGCCGAGTCGAGCACACCGGCCATGCCGACGACCTTCTCCTTGGGCAGGCCCGAGAATTTCTGCAGCGCCCAGACCATGGCATCCAGCGGATTGGTGATGCAGATGACAAAGGCGTTGGGCGCGTGAGCCTTGATGCCCTCGCCGACGGCCTTCATGACCTTCAGGTTGATGCCGATCAGGTCGTCGCGGCTCATGCCCGGCTTGCGCGGAACGCCTGCGGTGACGATGCAGACGTCGGCACCCGCGATGTCCTCATAGGCATTGGCGCCTTTCAGCGAGACATCCGAACCGAACACGGCGGTGGCTTCGGCAATGTCCAGGGCCTTGCCCTGCGGGGTGCCCTCGGCGATGTCGAACAGGATCACGTCGCCCAGCGCTTCGCGCGCCGCCACGTGAGCCAGGGTGCCACCGATCATTCCGGCGCCGATAAGAGCGATCTTCGCGCGAGCCATGTGCAGTCTCCTCGGCCCGGTCGCGCTTGGCGCTGTTGAGGCCGGTGGTTGGGGTTGGGAGAGGAAAAGCGTGGCGGCGGTCTAGACCCGCAGGCGAACCCCTGCAAGCGTCAGGCGTTGCGGCTTTGGTCGCCCTGCCCACCTGTGGAGTTCCGATGACCGATACCCTGATCGACCCTGGCTTCGACGCGACCTACGAAGCCACGGCCCGGGACGAGATGGAGGCCTGGAAACGCCATGTGCTGCGGGGGCCGGGCGTCTGGGATCGGGCCACACGCGGGGTGCAGGACCGGATCAACACGGCCATCCCGGAAAAGGTCCACGCGGTGGTGACCCGGGCCATCGAACAGATGACTCAGGGCATCCTGACCGGCTCAGGCTGGACCTCGGCCCGCCCGCTGACCTTGGCCAGCCTGCAGGCGCGCGAGGCGCGGGTGCGGGACCAGATCGGCTTCTATCGCACCACCGCCAGCGTCGAGGGCGGCGTTGCGGGGGCCGGGGGGCTTTTGCTGGCGGCGGCGGACTTCCCGGTCCTGATGGGGCTGAAGGTCAAGATGCTGTTCGAGATCGCCGCCCTGTATGGCCACGACGGCTCGGACTGGCGCGAGCGGCTGTATATCCTGCACGTCTTCCAGCTGGCCTTTTCCAGCGCCCGTCATCGGCCCGAGGTCCTGGCCCGGCTCGAGGACTGGATCGCCGGCGTGAACCAGCCGGCGTCCCTGGATGAATTCGACTGGCGCAAATTCCAGCTGGAGTATCGGGACTACATCGACCTGGCCAAGCTGGCTCAGCTGATCCCGGTCATCGGGGCACCGGTCGGAGCCGTGGTGAACTACCGGCTGGTCGACCATCTGGGGCGGACGGGGATGAACGCCTGGCGGATGCGGGCTCCCGAGCTGGCTTTACCGATCGTCCTCGACAGCGTTAGCTGAACCCTTCGTCCAGGAGACCGACCCCATGCGACTGCTCACGCTCGCCACCCTGATTGCCACGGCCGTCGCGCCGTCGCTGGCCATCGCCCAGACGCCCCCCGCCACGATCGGCCAGCCCTATGTTCCGGCTCCCTGGTGGATGCGCGATCCTGTGATCGCCTCGATCGGCCATGTCCGCACCGAGGTGCCGGCCAACCGGGCGAATTTCACCGGCAGTTTCCAGGTCGTGGAGCGCAGTGTCGCCGATGCCTCGCGCCAGGCCGCCGACCGGGTCCGCGCGCTCAGCCAGACGCTCGCCCAGTATGGGGTCGACAAGGTCCGGGTCGAGACCACGCTCCAGACCCAGCCGCTGTATGACCAGTACCGCGACGAAAACGGCAACCTGCGCGACAACGTCCGGGCCGACCGGATCGAACGCTATCAGGCGACGGCGACGGTCAGCCTGACCATCCGCGACACGGCAGTGCTTGAGCGGGTCTATGCCACGGTGGTCGCTTCCCAGCCGACGTCGATCAGCCCGGTCTATTTCCAGCTGGAGCCCGACAATGCCGTGAAGACCTGGCTGGCGGGGCAGGCGGTGAAGGACGCTGCTGAGCGGGCCCGGGCCGCCGCCGGAAATGCCGGGGCGACCCTCGGCTCCGTCCGGGTGATCGATCCGACGGGAAGGGCCTGCCAGACCGATGTGCTGGCTGGCTGGCCGTCCTATGGTGCCGGTACCGGTCTGGCCACGACGGTCAGTGCCGACGAGATCGTGATGACGGGCTCCCGGGTAGAGCGCGAAGCCGCGTTCGCGCCGCCACCACCGCCCCCTGCCCCCGGAGCCGCCCCGAGCGATGCCGCGATCGAGGCCGCACGTCTGGCCCTGCAGCCACCTCTGCGTGAGCTCACGGACAGGGCCTGTGTCGTCTACGGCCTGAACTGAGGATGGCGGGTTTCGCGCCCGACCCCGCGTTCGAGGCCGGATCGGTCTTTGCGGCGGACTGGCCCCTTTGCCATGTCCGGCTTCAGGACGATGCCCGGTTTCCGTGGCTGATCCTGATCCCCCGCGTCCCGGGAGCCGTCGAGATCGCCGATCTGTCCGTGCAGGATCGGGGCGTGCTGATGGCCGAGATCATCCGGGCCGGGCAGGTCGTGCACCGTCTCGGCGAGGCCGCCGGTCGCCCTGTCGACAAGCTGAACACTGCTGCCCTCGGCAATGTCACGGCCCAGCTTCATGTCCATGTCGTGGGCCGTCGACGGGACGACGGCCTGTGGCCTGATCCCGTCTGGGGCCGTGACGGGTGCAGGCGATATGACGATGACACCGTGGGTCAGCTTGCCGGGCTGATTCGTTCGCTCGACGCCTGAGCTGCAGGTCGTGCCGGGGGGCTGGCCTCGCTGTTCCCTGCGAGTCCGTTGCACCGGAAGCTTTGCTGGATTGACGTCAGGCCGCTGCTCATCAAGGTTGGGGGCGGGCACGAAGGGGTTTGGGTCGCCCCCAACCTTGATGAGCAGCGGNCTGTTGTTTGATGTTTTCGTCGTCACACATGTGATCACCGGTGCAACCGGGCTGGTGATTTTCTGGGTGCCCGTCATCGCCCGCAAGGGCGCTCATCACCACAGGAAATGGGGGCGGCTGTTTGCCTACAGCATGATCGCGACGGGCATATCGGCGATCGGCATGGGTCTCTGCACCCTCGTGGCACCGCTGCCGACCCATCCCGAGCTGACGGACGTCCCCCTCATTCGCGGGTTGTTTGGCTGGATGATGCTCTATCTGGCCATCCTGACCATCGGGCTTGCCTGGCATGGGCTGATGGCCGTGCGCAACAAGTCGGATCACAGGGCCAACCGGCACTGGTCCGGCGTTTCGCTGCAGGTCCTGACGATCATCGCGGCCGTGAACTGCGCCGTGCAGGGGTTCATCATCGAGGAATATCTGATGGTCGGCGTAGCCACGGCCGGACTGGCGTCTGCGGGCATCTATCTGCATTTCATGTTCAGGGAGCAGCCACCGCGGATCGAGTTCCTGATGCAGCATTTCCAGGCGTCGCTGGGTGCGGGCATATCGGTCTACACGGCCTTCCTGGCCTTCGGAGCTGTTCGCCTGTTCCCGCATCATGCCTTCAACCCGGCCATGTGGGCGGTGCCGACCATCGTCGGCGTGGGCCTGATGGTCTTCTGGCGACTGAAGCATATGAACATCGGGGCGCGGCGTGGACTGGCGTCCGGAAAGGCGTCTTCGTCCGGCGATCTGGCCTGAACCCTGCGCGGTGACGCTCTGGTCCAGGTCTCCCGACCCTGCTGCATGGCCAGTTGAACGGGCTGGCGAGCCCCTGCGATGCCGTCCGGCGGGCACAAAGGGGG
>QBLX01000024.1:0-13490 GCA_003241825.1 Alphaproteobacteria bacterium | reverse complement strand
GGGGCAAAGGTCGCGTTGACACCCGTGGTCGCCGTTCCCTAAAGCCTGTGCGCGCGCGCTCCCACGCCCGAATCCTTCGAAGATCCGAGAAATATTCGCATGTCGAATGCCAAAGACCCGTCGGCAGTGACCACCGGTCATGTGATGCAGCCGAACGGTCGTCCCCGTCCCATGTCCCCCCATCTTCAGGTCTGGCGCTGGCATGTCACCATGCTGGCCTCGATCCTGACGCGGGTGACCGGTAGTGCCCTCTATGTCGGTGCCATTCTGGTGGTCGTCTGGATCGCGGCCCTGGCCAGCGGGGCAGAGGCCTATGACACCTTCGTCAGTCTCGCGGGTTCGCCGCTTGGCCTGCTGGTCTGGTTCGGCTTCACCGTTTCCCTGCTCTATCATTTCGCAGCGGGCGTCCGGCACCTGATCTGGGATGCAGGCGCGGCCCTGACCCCGAAATCCGCTGACGCCCTGTCGTGGGGTTCGATCGCCTTCGGTGTCGTCGCCTCCCTGGCCTTCTGGGCCTATCTGTTCGCCGCCGGGAGGGTCTCGCTGTGAGCCGCACCACCAGTCAGTACCGCAACGGCGTCAAGGTCTCCGAGAACCACGGCGCAGGCGAATGGAAGGCCGAGCGGCTCTCGGCCCTGATTCTGGTTCCGCTGACGATCTGGGGCCTGTGGGCCGCTGCGACCCTGTCTGGCAGTGGCTATGACGGCGCGACGGAGTGGTTTCGCAGCCCCGTGAACGCCATCCTGCTGGCCGTGACCCTGGTTGCGACGCTTTGGCATATGCAGATGGGCGTGAAAGTCATCGTGGAGGACTATATCCACAAGGCAGGGACGCTGAGGCTGCTGCTCGGCCTCAACACCCTGATCTGCCTTTTGCTGGCGCTTGCCAGCGTCTTCTTCATCGTCCGACTGGCGCTGGGCTCCGCCCCGCTGCCGGCCGGTCTCGGAGCCTGAACCCTTGGCCAGCTATGAATTCGTCGATCACGAATACGATGTTGTCGTCGTTGGAGCCGGGGGATCGGGTCTGCGTGCAGCGCTCGGAGCGGCGCAACAGGGGCTGAAGGTCGCCTGTGTCTCCAAGGTTTTCCCCACCCGGTCGCACACGGTCGCGGCGCAGGGCGGCATCTCCGCCTCGCTCGGCAATATGGGCGAGGATTCCTGGAAATGGCACATGTACGACACCGTAAAGGGGTCGGACTGGCTCGGCGACCAGGACGCCATCGAATATCTGGTCCGTGAGGCCCCCAAGGCCGTCTACGAGCTCGAACACTGGGGCGTGCCCTTCTCGCGCACCGACGACGGCAAGATCTACCAGCGCGCCTTTGGCGGCATGACCAAGAACTATGGCGAGGGCCCGGTGCAACGCACCTGCGCCGCCGCTGACCGTACCGGCCACGCCATCCTGCACACCCTGTATGGCCAGTCGGTGCGTCGCGAGGTCGAGTTCTTCATCGAATATTTCGCCCTCGACCTGATCATGCAGGACGGCACCTGCACCGGTGTCACCGCCTGGAAGCTGGACGACGGCACGATGCACCGCTTCCGCGCCAAGCTGGTGATCCTGGCCACCGGCGGTTACGGACGCGCCTATTTCTCGGCCACCAGCGCCCATACCTGCACCGGGGACGGCAATGCCATGGTCCTGCGGGCCGGCCTGCCGCTGCAGGACATGGAGTTCGTCCAGTTCCACCCGACCGGCATCTATGGTGCAGGCTGCCTGATCACCGAAGGTGCCCGGGGCGAGGGCGGCTATCTGACCAACTCCGAGGGTGAGCGGTTCATGGAGCGCTATGCGCCGTCGGCCAAGGACCTCGCCAGCCGTGACGTGGTCAGCCGCTCAATGACGATCGAGATCCGTGAAGGCCGCGGCGTCGGTCCGAACAAGGACCACATCTACCTGCATCTCGACCACCTCGACCCCAAGGTTCTGCACCAGCGCCTGCCGGGCATCTCGGAATCGGCCAAGATCTTTGCCGGCGTGGACGTGACCAAGGCGCCGATCCCGGTCCTGCCGACCGTCCACTACAACATGGGTGGTATCCCGACGAACTATCACGGCGAGGTCCTGACCAAGGTCGGCGACAATGCCGACACCGTCGTGCCCGGCCTGATGGCCGTGGGCGAGGCCGCCTGCGTGTCCGTGCACGGGGCCAACCGTCTGGGATCCAACTCCCTGACCGATCTGGTCGTGTTCGGCCGCGCCGCCGGTCTGCGGGCTGGCGAGGTCGTGGACAAGGCCTCGAAGGTGCCGGACGCCCCGGCTCACACGACCGACCGCCACATGGCGCGCTTCGACCGCTTCCGTCATGCCAATGGCGGCACGCCGACCGCAAAGCTGCGTCTCGAGATGCAGCGGGCAATGCAGTCCGATGCCGCTGTATTCCGCACCGGCGAGACCCTGGATCAGGGCGTCGCCAAGCTGCGTGACATCCATGCGCGCGGGCAGGATATCCGCACGACCGATCGCGGCATGATCTGGAACACGGATCTTGTCGAGACGCTCGAGTACGACAACCTGATCGACCAGGCGCTCGTCACGATCGAGAGCGCCGCCAACCGTCAGGAAAGCCGGGGGGCCCACGCCCGCGAGGACTTCCCCGACCGTGACGACGAAAACTGGATGAAGCACACGCTGGCCTGGAAGACCCAGGGCGACGGCGTGATGATCGATTACCGCCCCGTGCACGAGTACACGATGTCCACCGACATCGAGTATATCAAGCCCAAGGCACGGGTTTACTGAGGTCCGACGATGGTTGAACTCACACTCCCCCGCCAGTCCAAGCCGACCAAGGGCCGCGTCCACAAGGCGGCTCCGGGCTCGAAGGACGTCAAGACCTACAAGGTCTATCGCTATGACCCCGAGGTCGATGCCAACCCGCGCTGGGACACGTTCGAGGTGCCGACGGCCAGTCATGGGCCGATGCTGCTGGACGCCCTGATCTACATCAAGAACGAGATCGACCCGACGCTGGCCTTCCGCCGCTCGTGCCGCGAGGGGATCTGCGGGTCCTGTTCGATGAACATTGACGGCCGCAACACCCTGGCCTGCACCAAGGGCTGGGATGAATGCTCGGGCGACAACATCTCGATCGCCCCCCTGCCGCACCAGGCCGTGGTCAAGGATCTGGTGACGGACCTGACGCTGTTCTACGCCCAGTATGACTCGATCAAGCCCTACCTCCAGTCCGACGACGTCGATCCGACGACCGAGCGACTGCAGACCCCGGAAGACCGGGCCAAGCTGGACGGGCTGTACGAGTGCATCCTGTGCGCCTGCTGCTCGACATCCTGCCCGAGCTACTGGTGGAACCAGACCGAGTATCTCGGCCCTGCAGCCCTGCTGCAGTCCTATCGCTGGATCGCCGACAGCCGCGACGACAAGACCAATGAGCGGCTCGACGATCTCGAGGACCCGTTCAAACTCTATCGCTGCCACACCATCATGAACTGCGCCCAGGTCTGCCCCAAGGGGCTGAACCCGGCCAAGGCGATTGCGGAGACCAAGAAGCTGATGGTCAACCGTCCCGCCGACCGCGTGAAGCAGCTCGCCTGACCATGGCCAAGGTCACCTACGTCGAGCACGACGGCAAAGAGCATACGGTCGACGTCAAGCCGGGCCTGTCGGTCATGGAAGGCGCGATCCGGAACAATGTCCCCGGCATCGATGCGGACTGTGGCGGAGCCTGTGCCTGCGCCACCTGCCATGTCTATGTCGATCCCGACTGGGTCGCCCTCGCGGGCAAACAGTCGGCGATGGAGGAATCGATGCTCGATTTCGCCGAAGGCGTCGAGCTGAACTCGCGACTGTCCTGCCAGATCCGGGTCAGCGAGGCCCTTGACGGCCTGATCGTACGGCTGCCCCGAAGCCAGCACTGACCCCGCCGGCGGCCTTCAGGCTGTAAGGTAATCCTGACCTGCCATGAAGGCCCGGCGTTCGATGTCGGCCCTCAGCAGATCGGCGGCCTGTTCATCCCCGACTCCGGCCTGGGCCAGTCTTTCCATTGCGCGGTACATTCGCTCGCCGGATCCGATCAGGCTTGCTCCGCTGCCAGCCTCGTCCTGACGCGCCAGATCAGCGTCAAGGGCGCTGAGAAAGTCGGCAAGAGCACGGTCGTTCATATCTTTCTTCTCCATCAGGGTGCCGGCCCGATGACAACCTAGGTCGATAAGAACAAAAGAGGAACATCGAGTGGGGCGAAATCCGTGGACAAATGATCGAAGCCATTCGACCCTCCGCCTGATCCGGCACGCCCGTGGACAGGAAGCCCGCTACGGTATGCGCCGCTGCCAAGCCAAACCCTCAAGAACCAGGATGGGGCTGTCCGTTGGTGAGGTTGAGATAAAACCCTGAAAACGGCTTCGGCCCGGTGCCGGGCGGCCCCTGATTCAGAAGAAAGGAATGGTGGACGCGACAGGGATTGAACCTGTGACCCCCTCGATGTCAACGAGGTGCTCTCCCGCTGAGCTACGCATCCGCCAAGACGGTTCCGGGAACGCCCCGGAACGGGAAGGAGCGGTCTATACCCCGCACCCTTGGCCAATCGCAAGGCCCTTTTCCGACGAAGTTGGGGCGACGGTCACAGCCGCCTCAGCCCGCGGGCTGCGACGCGTCGGGCGATGGTCTGGTAACCTGCCTTCAGGCGGCGATCATCCGGTCGACTTCATTGACGAGGTCGCGGAGGTGGACCGGCTTGGACAACACCTTGGCCTGCGGGCTGGCCTGTGCCGCCGACAGGGCCACGTCGGCAAAGCCGGTGATGAACAGGATGCGCAGGCCGGGCTGACGCGCAGCCGCCACGCGGGCAACCTCGATCCCGTCGGCACCCGGCATGACAATGTCTGTCAGCAGAAGGTCGTAGGGGCCGTGTTCGAGGGCGTCGATCGCATCGTCGCCATTCTCGCAGTCGACGACCTGATGGCCTGCCCGTTCCAGGGCCCGCGTCAGAAATCCCCGAAGCGATGCGTCGTCTTCGGCGAGAAGTATGCGTGCCATGGCGTGGGTCGTCTCCGGAATCGACGGTCAAGCTAGGACCGCAACGGTAAACCAGCGATGAAAATCACCGTACGGGCGAAACCGTGGTTGTGGATGGACTGGCAAATCGCGGTATGGCCGGAGCAATGATATCGTCCGTCTCTGACCCGCTCGCGCCCTACAGCCTGACCCTCCCTGTCGGTGAAGCGGGACCGCTGGTGTTCGCCTCGCCGCATTCGGGCGGTCTGTTGCCGGACGATTTCGGGCCGGTCGCGGGATTGTCACCTGCCAGTCTGCGCAGCGCCGAGGACGCTTTGGTCGACCGGCTGATCGCTTCGGCCCCGGAGGCGGGGATTCCGGTCGTCGCAGGGCGAATCTCGCGCGCCTATCTGGATCTCAATCGCGCCCCGGACGAACTGGACCCGGTCCTGATCCAGGATTGCCCTGTCGTCGGTCCGGGCAGTGCCAAGGTCCAGGCGGGGTTCGGGGTCATCGCCCGGCGGGCCGGCGATGGCGCGTCCCTGTATGACCGGCGTCTCGGCATGGCCGAGGCCGAGGCCCGGCTGGCGCATGTCCACACGCCCTATCACGCCGCCCTGGGCGAGCGAATGGAGTCAGCGCGGGAAGCGCATGGCGTCGCCATCCTGATGGACTGGCATTCCATGCCGTCCCGTGCCGCCGGTGGTCGCGGGCGAGGCGGGGGCGGCCGGCCGGCCCGCGGTGTTGATGTGGTCCTCGGAGACCGACACGGCTCGTCCTGCTCTGCCCGGCTAACCCGGCGGCTGCGGGCCCTGTTTGAGGGGCAGGGCTGGATGGTGGGCATGAACCAGCCCTATGCGGGGGGCTATTCGACCCAGATATGGGGGCGGCCCGAGGCCGGCTTCCAGGCGATCCAGATCGAGCTGAACCGGGCCCTGTATTTCGACGAGACGCTGCTGGAACCGTCCGCGGACTATGAGCGGACGCGAACTGCGCTGGCGCGGATCATCGCCAGCCTCGCCGCCGAGGACTGGCGCCTCTGAGCAGCCATCGGGGCAAAAAAAGAGCCGCGCCCGAGGGCGCGGCTTTAAAGTCTATAGGGAGGAAACGCCCAGGAAGGGCAAGACGCCCGGAGGCGTCGAAGGGAAATCTAGGTTGCAATGCACAATGCGTCAAGAAAGGATTTCGCAATCGTCATCACGGCTGGTTACGATGTTTTCTGCCCATCCCGCCTGTATGCAGTCGTTTTCAGCGCACGATCTTGCCATATTTCAACGGATGGTGAAATATTGCAGGTGCGAAGTGGTTGATCAGGAGGGCGTATTGGCATCCAGAAGCCGTTTTGCGGTCCGGATTGCCCGCGCAGCGGGGGACGCGGCCTGCCGCCAGACGAGCAGGGAAAAGGCCGATGCGACCCCGAGCGCCAGCCACAGCGGACCGAAAAGCCAGGCCGCCGCCGCAAGGGCGAAATAGTAGCCTCTGACGCCCTGGCTGAAGGCGCTGAGGGCCGGGTTCAGGACGTCTGCCGTGGCCTGTCCGAACGCGACCTTGTCATGCTCGGAGTGAACCTCGGGTGCCGCACCGATCAGTGCCAGGGCATAGTTCATCTGCCGGATCGACCAGATGAAATCCAGCAGCCCTCGCGCCAGGCACACCAGCACGAGGGCCAGCTTGGCCTCCAGCAACTGGATCGGCACATCATCCGCGCCCACGGATGCGAAACCTTCCAGCGCGCCCTGACCGCCGAACAGGATGCCGCCGACAGCCGCGATCAGGAGCAGGTTGGAGGAGGCGAAGAACGACCCCGAATTGATCGAATGTCCCAGCAGTTGACTGTCCAGCAGCCGGATCTCCCGGTGGGTCATGGCCGTCATCCACGCCTGGCGAACGGTCAGCATGTCGTCGTTCAGCGAGCCGGAACCGCGCGCCAGCAGCTTCAGCAGCGGGCCATAGCCCAGCCAGCAGATGAAGAAGAGTACAAGCGCCGCCCAATCCAGCCAGGTCATCGTCGGTCTCGCGTTCTCGTTTCGCTTCGCACCCGCACAAGATAGGGCACCCGGGTGACAGATGCGACAGCCCCGGCGCTTCCTCTTACGCCCGCTTGCGTTATGTGTGCCTCATGGCCGCCAACGACACCCCCGCCGAAATCTTCAAGCGCGCCCTCGCACATGCGGCCCGGGCCCTCGCCGAGCAGTCGGAGCTCGAGGTCGTGTTCGGCTCGGACGGGCCACGCCTGTCAAACCATCAGCTGACCCTGCCGCATCCCCCGCGAGACCCGTCGGGTCCGGAGAGCGCAGCCCTGCGGGGTCAGGCGGACCGGCTGGCGCTACGACTGGCCAATCACGATGCCGGTCTGCATGCCCGGCTCAGACCCGCTGATACGCGAGCCGCCGAAGTCTTCGAGGCTGTGGAACAGGCCCGGGTCGAGGCCTATGGCTCCCAGTCCCTTGCGGGGGTGCGTGCCAACATGAATGCCGCCCTCGTGAACCGGCTGGACAAGATGGGTGCGCTCAGGGCCGAGGCCGAGCGCGTGCCGGTGGCCGAGGCCGTTGCCCTGCTGCTGCGCGAGCGGGTGACGGGAGAGGCCTCTCCGGAGAGTCTGCGGCCCATGCTGGACCTCGTGCGGGCCGGGCTGGAGGGGCGGGCCGGGACCGAACTGGACCAGCTGGCGCTCGCGGCGAACGACCAGGATGCCTTCGGTCGGGCGATGAAGGATGTGCTGGTTGCGCTGGACATGGATCCCGGCGACGGACGCGGCGAGGACTCGTCCGATGATGCGGGCGAGGACGAACCGGACCCCCAGAAGCCCGAACCCTCCGATGAACAGGAGCAGGACGAGGACGACGACGGCGGCGGCGAGGGCGGCCAGTCGATGGATGGCTCGTCCGAGGACCCCGACGCCGATCAGGAACGCGACAGTCGCTCGGAGGGCAACCCGACCGAGATGGACGGCGACGCCTCCGACGACGGCCCGGAAATGAATGAAGGGGCACTGCCCAACCGTCAGGCCAACACCGACGACGGCCGGGACGCTTCCGCCTACCGGGTCTTCACCACTGCCCATGACGAGGTCGTCGACGCCGCTGACCTGTGTGATCCGACCGAGCTTGAGCGGCTCCGCTCCCTGCTGGACCAGCAGCTGACGATCCTGTCCTCGGTCGTGGCCCGCCTGGCCAACAAGCTGCAGCGTCGCCTGATGGCGCAGCAGAACCGGTCCTGGTCGTTCGATCTGGAGGAAGGGGTGCTCGACACCGCCCGCCTGACCCGGGTCATCACCGACCCGACCAGCCCGCTCAGCTTCAAGGCCGAGAGCGAGAGCCCCTTCCGCGACACCGTCGTCACCCTGTTGCTGGACAACTCGGGCTCCATGCGGGGCCGGCCGATCATGGTGGCGGCCGTCTGTGCCGACATTCTCGCGCGAACGCTGGAGCGCTGCGGGGTCAAGGTCGAGATCCTCGGCTTCACCACCCGGGCCTGGAAGGGCGGTCAGGCGCGCGAGGCCTGGATCAGCGCCGGCAAGCCGTCGATGCCGGGCCGCCTCAACGACCTGCGCCACATCATCTACAAGGCCGCCGACTCGCCCTGGCGGCGGTCGCGCAAGAACCTCGGCCTGATGATGCGCGAGGGGCTGCTCAAGGAAAACATCGACGGCGAGGCCCTGACCTGGGCCCACGACCGGCTGCTGGCGAGGCCCGAGGCCCGCCAGATCCTGATGGTCATCTCCGACGGCTCGCCTGTCGATGATTCGACCCAGTCGGCCAATGCCGCCCTGTACCTGGACAAGCACCTGCGTCAGGTCATCGAGCAGATCGAGACCCGGAGTCCGGTCGAGCTGGTGGCAATCGGCATCGGCCACGACGTCACCCGCTGGTACCGCCGTGCCGTGACGATCGTCGATGTCGAGCAACTGGGCGGAGTGATGATCGAGAACCTGGCCCAGCTGTTCGAATCCGCTCCAAAGACCGTCGCCACGGGCAAGGCGCGGCCGGGCGGGCGGATGCGGCGTGCCGCGTGATGCGGGTCGATTGATGCAAGGCGCCGCGCGCCTTGGCCTGGTCTCGGCCCTTCTGCTGGCAGCGGCCTGTGCCGGGATCGGTACCAGCCGTCCGCTGGAAGCGGTTACGGGCGACCGATCGGTCCGGTTGGAGGCCCGTACGACGCCGCTGGGCCCTGTCGGGGCGACCCTGGCAGACGGCATTACCTTTGCGGGCGGCCTGACCCTGCGAGGGCCGGAGCTGCACGGCCTGTCGGACCTCAAGATCGACGGCGATACGGCCTGGATCGTCAGCGACTTTGGTGCCCTGGTCCGGATGCGGCTGGTGACGGACACGGCTGGGCGGTTGACCGGAGCATCGTCCGCGGTCTCCCGCCCGCTGGTGGATCCGGACGGGGCCGTCCTGACGCCCAAGCCCCGGGCGGACGCCGAAGGGATCGCCATCCTCGGCGACGGGTCTGTCCTGGTCAGTTTCGAGCGCGATCACCGCATCTGGAGCTATGGCCGTCAGGCCAACGCCCGACCATCCCCCGTGCCTCACACCGAGGTCGTGTTTCCGGACAATGGCGGGATGGAGGGACTGGCGGCTTCAGGTCCCGATGGCTGGCTGGTGCTGGGCGAGGAAGGCGGAGGCTGGGTGTGCCGCCCCGGCGGATGCGCCGCCCTGCCAGCCTATCCTGCGATCGGTGCAGACGGCTTTCGTATCACCGGGGCTGACCGGGACCCTTCCGGCGGCTGGTTCATCGTGGAGCGCTATTTCGAGCCGCCCGTGGACATGCGCGCGCGGGTCCGTCGGCTTTCAGCGGACGGCACATTCGGTCCGGTCCTGATTGCGCTTCGCCCGCCCGCCTCGGTCGACAATATGGAAGGCATCGCTGCCGTCGCGACACCGACAGGGACGCGGCTTTATCTACTCAGTGACGACAACGACAACCCGCTGCAGCGGACCTTGCTGCTGGCGTTCGATCTGCCGCGCTGATCAGCTGCCGTCCGGAAGCCGGGAGCCCTGCAGTCGCCGCAGTCTGTCCTGGCTCTCCTGCCGCTCGCGAACGTCTGTAGCTGCCGTACGGCAGACACGACGCGAGAAATTGGACCCGGTCACCCGCTCTGTCCGACAGACTCGCGTGGCGCTGTCATCCGCCGCGCGCGCTGCCGTCCGGGGCGAACTGACGGACCGGTTTTCCATGACCGTGACCTGCTGCGACAGCAAAAGCGCCGCAACGACACCGACAATAGATATGGACATTCCGGGTTCCCCTCTCAAAGACCACAGAACAATGCACCGCCACGGCTGCGACGCAACCCCCCTGCTGTCGCTCAGACCCGTTCCGACACCTTTATCGCGACCCGGCATCCGGCCTTGATCACGGCGGACAGCAGCCGATAGGCCGGCGCCTCGCGGCTGCCATGCTCGATCGCATGGTCGTGGTGGGCCAGTTCCTCATCGCGGAATTGGGTCAGTTCCGCTGCCAGAGCCGGTTCACGGTCGGCCAGTTCGACGATCTGGTCGGCATAGTGTTTCTCGATCACGCTCTCGACCGCCTCGGTACAGGCGTGCGCAGCCTTTTCGCCCATCAGGGCCGTACCGACGCCCAGGCCCACGGCCGCGACGTGCCAGAGGGGCAGCAGGGCCGTTGGCCGGACCCTGTGTTCGTTCAGCAGGGCGTCGAACCGCGCCTTGTGCACCGCCTCGTGACCCTGCATCTCGGTCAGATCGCGGGTCAGGCTCTCCTTGCCACGCAGGCCTTCGAACACGGCACGCTGGGCCTTGTAGATCTGGACGGCCCCGTACTCGCCCGCATGATCGACACGCAGGATCTCGGCCAGCCGGGCGCGTCCGGCACCGCGTCCGGGACGGGGCAGGGGAATGTCGCGGGACGGGTTGTCGGCGAATGTCATCGGATCACTCGAACTCAGCGCCCCGGAGCCCGGGCATCCTTCGGGCGCTTTGAGGCAAACAGGCTGAACCCGGCCAGGGAAGCCGCGATCAACGTATTCCATCCTGCCATGGACAGGCCGAGGAATGACCACGTCACCGCGTCGCAGCCGACGAAGGTGACCGGAGCCGAGGTGCCGAGGGCGAAGGCTGTGAGTCCTTCGAGGCTGGGCACGCCGCCGGCCGCCGAACAGCTCGCGGGCAGGGCCCACCATTTCAGTTCACCGCCGGCATGGTACCCGGCGGTGATCGCCCCGGTCGTGAACACGGCAAACAGCAGGAAGGATGCGATACGGGGCGTTCCCCGACTGGCGCGGCTGACAACGGCCCAGGCGGTGGCCACGGCTGCCACGGCGACGGCTGCCCAGTAGGTCTCGCGCTGCTTGAGGCAAAGGTTGCAGGGATCCAGTCCCGCGAACCGCTCGAACGCGTGGGCGGCACCAAGCATGGCAAGCGAAAGGGCGAGCGCGAAGGCCGTCCACCAGCGGGTCAGGAGCGCAAAGGCTGATCTCATCGACTCTGTTTAGCCGGGACCGGGCACGGCGTCGATTGCACCTGACGCCTCATCGTCTATGACCCCGCCCATGACCTTGCCCCTGACCGGAACGCCACGGGACCAGCAAAGCGACGATGATCGTCAGGATCTGGCCCACCTGTTGCGTCGCCTCGCCGACGATGGTGCCAGCAACGGACTGACCGTGGCCGAGATTCGCGACCGGCTGGACGAACGGGCCTATGGCCTGCTGGTCCTGATCCTCGCCATCCCCTGCCTCGTGCCCGGCCTGTATGGCGTGCCGCAGGTCGTCGGCCTGGCCATACTGATCCTGGCATTCCAGCTTCTTCTGGGGCGTGAGGAGCCGTGGCTTCCGCGCTGGTTCCTGAACCTGCGAGCCCGCGCTTCATGGCTGGAGGGCATGGCCGACTTCACGGAAAAGCGGCTGGGCTGGCTCGAGCGGCTGTCGCGGCCCCGGCTGAAGGCGTTCTCCGTGGGCCCCGGTGAGCGTTTCGCCGCCATCTTCATGATCCTGTCGACCCTGACCATCGTCCTGCCGATGACCAACACCATCCCGTCCGTGGCCCTAACCCTTCTCGCCGTGGGGCTGATCCAGCGGGACGGATTGTTCGTTCTGGGAGGCGCAGCCGTGGCAACGGCCTGGCTCGGTCTGCTGACGGCGGTTGGCGTCGGCCTGCTGATCGGTGCCGACTGGGCCCTGCGGCTGATGCCGGGGATGTGATGGCCATTCCGGCCCGCTATGGACCTGTTGCTGCCGAACCGGCATCCAGCGCCTTGGCTTGAACGTCCCGGGCCACTAGGTTCCGCCGCAATCGGGCCGGCACAGGTCCACCCATCTTCAGGAGACGCCCCCATGACGGATGCGACCACGCACCAGAACCCCCTCGGCGTCGACGGCTTTGAATTCGTCGAGTTCACCGGCCCCGACACCCCGGCGATGATCGCCCAGCTCGAGACCATGGGCTTTGTCCAGACGCACCGGAACCCGGCCAACGGCGTCGTCCGTCTGAAACAGGGCGATATCTCCTTCCTTGTTCACACCGCGCCAGCTGGTCACGCGGGCGAATTCGCCCGGGACCACGGGCCGTCGGCCAATGGCATGGCCTTCCGTGTGGCCGATGCAAGGTCCGCCTACGAGAGCGCCATCGCCCGGGGTGCGCACTCGGCCGAGATGCATGACGGCGGTGCCCTGGGCCAGGGGGCCTACGTCCTGCGCGGCATCGGCGGCTCGCTGCTCTATCTTATCGACGCCTATGGCGAAGCCGGTTCGCTGTATGACGGCTGGGACGAGATCGAGGGCTGGGAAGAGGCCGAGCGCAAGAACAACGTCGGCCTGCATATGCTCGATCACCTGACCCACAATGTGCGTCGCGGCCAGATGCGGACCTGGTCCGGCTTCTATGGCGAGGTCTTCGCCTTCGAGGAGCAGAAATACTTTGATATCAAGGGCAAGGCCACGGGCCTGTTCTCGCAGGCGATGATCGCTCCCGACCGCGCCATCCGCATTCCCCTGAACGAGAGCCAGGACGACTCGTCCCAGATCGAGGAGTTCCTGCGCCGCTACAATGGCGAGGGCATCCAGCACATCGCCCTGGCGAGCGACAACATCTTCGAGACGGTCGAGGAGCTGAAGCGCCGGGGCGTACCCTTCCAGGACACGATCGAGACCTATTTCGAACTGATCGACAAACGCCTTCCCAGCCATGGCGAGGACGTGGCCCGGATGCGCAAGAACCGCATCCTGATCGATGGTTCGGATGAAGATGGCCTGCTGCTGCAGATCTTCACCCAGGACATGTTCGGCCCGATCTTCTTCGAGATCATCCAGCGCAAGGGCAACCAGGCGTTCGGCGAGGGTAATTTCCAGGCCCTGTTCGACTCGATCGAGCTGGACCAGATCCGTCGCGGGGTGATCAAGGTCGATGCCTGACCGGTTCCTGCATCACCTGCCCTGGCTCGGCCCGCTGCTGGCGGCCGGGGTCGGGGCCGGGGTCGGGCGATACGGCCTGGGCGGTGATTTCTGGACCGTCCTCGTCGCCGCCCTGGTCGGAGGCTTTCTCCCGGTGATCGGACTGACCCTGTGGCGTCTGTTC
>QBLX01000023.1:23268-34686 GCA_003241825.1 Alphaproteobacteria bacterium | reverse complement strand
AGCCAAGGGCGCGGTCATCATCCGCGCCCTTGGCTCGCCCGAGGCGGTCGCGGAAATGGCCGCGCGCGTGGCGCCGGCTCTGCTGGTCGTCGACGAGGGGCTGATCGAGTTCGCCGAGACCACGTCGGCGGCCACCGTCATCGACGACCATGCCAATCTGGTCGTGCTGCGCAGCCTGTCGCTTGCCTATGGTCTGGCCGGTGCCCGGATCGGCGCTGTGATCGCCCAGGCCGGGACGCTTGCGCGACTGGCCTCGGTGCTGGAGCCCTATGCCATTCCCGAGCCCGCCCTGCGTCTTGCGCAACAGGCGCTCGACCCGTCGCGGATGATCGAGACCACCGAACGGATCGCCATGGTCAAGGCCGAGCGCGCACGGCTGGTCCGCGAGCTGGAACGGATCATGACGATCGAGGCCGGGGTCGGCCCCATCATCATGGCCCGGCCACTGGACATTGCAGCGGCCCGGACCGCGCTGGGGACCTGGGGCCTGGTCTCGGACGTGTCAGGCGACCGGCTGCGACTGCCGGTCTCCATCAAGTCAGAGGTCAACGACCGCATGCTGGCCGCCCTGGGGGCCTCCGCGCCCAGGACCAAGGCCCACCGCACAGGTCAGGCCGTCCGCGACACCAAGGAGACACGCATCGTCTGCGCCGTTGATCTGGATGCTGCGGGCCCGATCCGGATCGAGACCGGAGTCGGCTTCTTCGACCACATGCTGGAGCAGGTAGCCGCCCACGGCGGGTTCAGCCTTCGCCTGCAGTGCGAGGGGGACCTTCACACCGATCCGCACCACACGATCGAAGACAGCGCCATCGCCCTGGGACAGGCGTTGAAACAGGCACTCGGCGAGCGTCGCGGCATCGGCCGCTATGGCTTCGTCCTGCCGATGGACGAGGCCAATGCGACGGTCTCGATCGATCTGTCGGGCCGGCCCTATCCGGTGTTCGAGGGCCATTTCGACACGGCCTTCATCGGCGACTATCGCACCGACCTGACGGCGCACGTCTTCCGCTCCCTGGCCGAGCATCTTGGAGCTGCGATCCACATCTCGGTCACCGGGGCAGACGACCATCACAAGACCGAGGCCGTCTACAAGGGATTTGGCCGGGCCCTGCGCCAGGCCATCCGCGTCGAGGGCGACGTCGTGCCCAGTACCAAGGGCGTGCTGTGACCGTTGCCATCGTCCATCTCGGTGCGGGCAATACGGCCTCTGTCCAGTTCGCTCTGGAGCGGCTCGGAGCCGATGCCGTCATCACTGCCGATCCGGCCGTGATCGCCGATGCCGACCGTCTGGTCCTGCCCGGCGTCGGCGCCGCGGGCTATGCCATGGCGCGGATGGCCGAACTCGGACTGACCGAGATCATCAAGGGGTTCGAGCGGCCCCTGATCGGTCTGTGCCTTGGCCAGCAGTTGCTGTTCGAGACCTCCGAGGAGAACGGCGGCGCGACCCTGCTGGGGTTCATCCCGGGCGAGGTCCGGCGACTGGATGTCGGGCCCGATCGGCCTGTCCCCCACATGGGCTGGACAAGGCTCGAGGGACTCAAGGACGATCCGATCCTCGAAGGCGTGGCGTCCGGGGCCTATGCCTATTTCGTGCACAGCTTCGTCTGTCCGGACACGGATGCGACCATTGCCTGCGCCGACTATGGCACCGAGGTGCCGGCCATGGTGCGGACCGGCAATCGCTGGGGCTGCCAGTTCCACCCCGAACGCTCGGCCCAGGCCGGGGCGCGCATCCTGCAAAACTTCCTGAGCCTGAGCGTATGATCCTGTACCCCGCCATCGACCTGCGTGCCGGCATCTGCGTCCGCCTGATGCACGGCCGTTTTGACCAGGTCACCGAATACGACACCGATCCGTCCGCCAGGCTGGCCGCCTTCGCCAGCGCCGGAGCCGAGTGGGTCCATGTCGTCGATCTGGACGGAGCGGAGGCTGGCGGCGCGGTACAGCACGGGCTGATCGGCGACCTGGCCCGGAACGGTGGCGTCCGGATCCAGTCTGGCGGCGGCGTGCGTGCGGTCGAGGATGTCGAGCGACTGCTGGCCGCCGGCGTTACCCGGGTCGTGGTCGGGTCACTGGCCGTTACAAAGCCTGACCTCGTGGCTGACTGGTTGAGCCAGTTCGGGCCCGAGGCCCTGACGCTCGCCTTCGACGTCCGCATCGGAGAAGACGGGGTGCCGACTCCGTCGCTGAAAGGCTGGACCGAGGCCGCAGGTCTTGACCTCTGGGCTGCGCTGGCCCGCTATCCGGCCGGATCGGCCCGCCACATCCTGGTGACCGACGTGGGTCGCGACGGGGCGCTGACCGGACCGAACCTTGACCTCCTCGCCGAGGTCAAGCTACGCCGTCCGGACTTGCAACTGCAGGCGTCGGGCGGGGTCTCTTCCCTTGACGACCTCGTGGCGCTGAAGGCCATGGGCGCGGATGGAGCGATTGTGGGACGGGCCCTTTACGAGGGCCGGTTCACGCTTGAACAGGCTCTGCTGGCATGACCGCACGCCGCATCATTCCGTGTCTCGACGTCAAGGACGGCCGGGTCGTCAAGGGCGTGCGCTTCGAGGGGCACACCGACATGGGAGACGCGGCCGATCTGGCTGCGCGCTACCGCGACGAGGGTGCGGACGAGCTTGTCTTCTACGACATCACGGCCTCGCCAGAGGGCCGCACCCTGGACTACGGCTGGATCCGGTCCATCGCCCGGCTGCTGGATATCCCCTTCTGTGTCGCGGGCGGCATCCGGAGCGTGGACCAGGCCGCCGCCTGTCTCGACAACGGTGCCGACAAGGTGTCGATCAACTCCCCTGCCCTCGAACGCCCGGAACTGATCACCGAAATGGCCGAACGGCTGGGCAGCCAGTGTGTCGTCGTCGGCGTCGATTCCCGACGCGAGGACGGAGAATACGTCGTGCACAAATATACCGGCGACCCGAATGCCCGGCGACTGGCAGGTCGCCGGACGCTGGACTGGCTGGTCGAGGCCCAGGCGCTCGGAGCCGGGGAGATCGTGCTGAACTGTATCGATCAGGACGGGGTCCGCGAGGGCTATGACACCGCCCAGCTTGCAGAGGCGAGGTCGAGGCTGACCATTCCCCTGATCGCCTCGGGCGGGGCGGGGGCGGTCTCGCATTTCCTCGACGTATTCGACCGGGCCAATGTCTCCGGTGCCCTGGCTGCCAGTGTGTTCCACACCGGTGCCATCCGGATCCCGGACCTGAAGGCATCGCTGGCCGCGTCCGGCGTGGAGGTGAGATCGTGACCCTGAACCCTGACACCCTCGATTTCGCCAAGGGCGAGGGCCTGGTCCCGGCCATCGTGCAGGATGCCGATACGCTTCAGGTCCTGACCCTGGCCTATATGGACCGGGCTGCGCTGGACGAGACGATCGCCAGCGGTGAGGCGACCTTCTTCTCGCGGTCGCGCGGGGGGCGCTGGCGCAAGGGCGAGACCTCAGGAAACCGGCTGACGGTCGTGTCGATCACGCCGGACTGTGACGGCGATGCCCTGGTGCTGGCCGTTCGACCGATGGGGCCAGCCTGTCACCTTGGCACGACCAGCTGTTTCGGGACCGAGACCGCACCGGGCATCGGCCGGATTGCGGCGCTGGAACGGACCATCGTCGAACGCGCTGCGGCCGATCCCGAGACCAGCTGGACCGCGCGCCTGATCGCGCAGGGCCCCAAGCGGGTCGCGCAGAAAGTCGGTGAGGAAGGCGTCGAGACAGCGCTGGCCGGTGCCGCCGGCCCTGACGAGGAGGTCGCTTCCGAGGCGGCAGACCTCGTCTATCACCTGCTGGTCCTGTTACGTTCGCGTCACATGGTGTTTCAGGACGTGCTGGATGTGTTGGCCCGGCGAGCGCAACCGGTCAAAGACACGGACGGATCAGGGCCCTTGCCCGACTAGACGAAAAAGGAGCGGCCATGACGGCTCTGGTGTTGTTCGGCGGTGGCGGTGACCTGGCCATGCGGATGCTCCTGCCGTCGCTCTACTTCCTCGACCTTGATGGCCTGCTGCCCGACGACCTGAAGATCATCGGCGCCGCCCGGTCTGAGGAATCCCCTGCCGAATACATCGCCCGCGTTCGCCAGTCGGTTGAGGCCAAGGCCCGGGCCGACAAGGCCTGGGACGAGACCGTCTGGGCCCGGATGGAGGCCCGACTGGACTATATGGCCGTCGATGCGACCAGCGCCGAAAGCCTGAAACCCCTGCGAGACAAGGTCGGTCAGGGATCCGTGACCTCGTTCCTTGCCGTATCGCCCTCACTCTATGCCCTCATCGTCACGGCCATGCGCGCGGCGGGTCTCGCCGAACCTGAAGACCGGGTCGTTCTGGAAAAGCCTGTCGGTCGCGACCTCGAAAGCTTCCGGGCGATCGACGATGCGGTGGCTGACGCCTTTTCCGAGCCCCAGGTGTTCCGGATCGATCACTACCTCGGCAAGGAGACGGTCCAGAACCTGCTGGCCCTGCGCTTCGGCAACACCATTTTCGAGCCGCTGTGGAACAATCTGTCGATCGACCACGTACAGATCACGGTCGGGGAAACCGTCGGGGTCGGCGATCGCTGGCCCTATTACGACGAATACGGAGCCCTGCGAGACATGCTCCAGAATCATATGCTCCAGCTGCTGTGCCTCGTGGCGATGGAGCCGCCGTCGGACCTGGATGCCGACTCGGTTCGCAACGAGAAGGTCAAGGTGCTGCGCTCGCTGCGTTCGATCACCCATGAGGAGGCCGAGCGGGTCACGGTCCGGGGCCAGTATGTGGCCGGGACCTCGGGCGGCAAGCCGGCAGCCAGCTATAGCGAGGAACGCGGCAAGGACTCGGACACCGAAACCTTCGTCGCCATCCGCGCCGACATCGACAACTGGCGCTGGGCGGGCGTGCCCTTCTTCATGCGCACCGGCAAGCGTCTGGCGGAGAAGCGCACCGAGATCGTGATCCAGTTCAAGCCTGTGCCCCACTCGATCTTCGGACAGGACGATCGCGGTAATGTGCAGGCCAATCGCATGGTCATCGAGCTTCAGCCCGAGGAAGACATCAGCCTGTCGGTCATGAACAAGCGTCCCGGCCTCGATCAGCGGATGAAGCTGCAGCCGATCCAGATGTCCCTGTCCTGGGGGGTCGGGGGTCAGGATGCCAGGCCGCCGCGCCGCCGTATCGCTTATGAACGGCTTTTGCTGGACGCCATGGCCGGCGATTCGACCCTGTTCGTGCGTCGCGACGAAGCCGAAAAGGCGTGGGAATGGGTCGATCAGGTCTCGCAGGCCTGGGCCGATGCCGGGACCAAACCTCACGACTATGCGCCCGGGACCTGGGGCCCGGACGCGGCGGACATGCTGCTGGCCCGAACGGGGCGGGACTGGAACAAGACGAATGGCTGAGATCGAAACCTTCGCCACGGTCGACGACTGGGCCGGGGCCTGCGCCTCCCGGCTTGCAGCCGACCTCAAGGCTGCCCTGACCGGCGGCGGGTCGGCCCTGTTCGCCGGGCCCGGCGGTTCGACGCCTGCGCCCGTCTATGAACGGCTGGCCCGCAGTGAGCTGGACTGGTCCAGGGTCAGCGTCACCCTGATCGACGAGCGATATGTTCCCGAGACCTCTCCGGATTCGAACGCCCGCCAGATCCGCGATGTCCTGCTTCAGGGCCCGGCTGCGAGGGCACGGTTCATTCCGCTCTACAGTCCCGCCGTGACCGTGGACCGCGCCGCAGCGGAGGCCGCTGCCGCGCTATCGTCCGTAGGCGGACGTCTCGACACCGTGCTGCTGGGCATGGGGGAGGATGGGCATATCTGTTCGATGTTCCCCGGAAGCCCGACCCTCAAGACCTTGCTGACGCCTGGACTGAAGCCGACTGTTCTGGGTGTGCCCCCCGGTCGCGACGGGGCAGCTCCGTCGATTGAACGGCTCAGCATGAACCTGCCCTGGCTGATGCAGGCCGGTCGCGTGATCCTGGCCCTCAAGGGCGGGGCCAAGCGCGCGGTCTATGAGCGCGAGGCCTTGGGCGATCCACGCACCCAGCCCATTGCCGCCTTGCTGGCCAATGCCGTTCCGCTTGAAGTCCTGTGGACGGAGGCCGACTGATGCCCACCCTGAATCCTGTCGTCGCGGCTGTCACCGCCCGGATCGTCGAGCGGAGCCGCGCCACCCGCACCGACTATCTGCGCCGCATGGACCACGCCCGTGACAGCGGCGTGGCGCGCGCCAAACTGTCCTGCGCCAACTGGGCCCACGCCTTTGCCGGCCAGACCATTGCCGACAAGCTGACCATGATGGGGGGCAAGGTCCCCAATGTCGGCATCGTCACCGCCTACAACGACATGCTGTCGGCGCATCAGCCGTTCGAACGCTTTCCCGAGATTATCCGTCAGGCCGCCCGGTCGCTGGGCGCGACAGCCCAGGTCGCCGGAGGCACGCCTGCCATGTGCGACGGGGTCACCCAGGGCCGCCCCGGCATGGAACTGTCGCTGTTCAGCCGCGACGTCATTGCCATGTCGGCGGGCGTCGCCCTGACGCATGACGCCTTTGACGCCGCGGTCATGCTGGGAGTCTGCGACAAGATCGTGCCCGGCCTGTTCATGGGGGCCCTGTCGTTCGGCCATCTGCCGGTTATCTTCGCACCCGCCGGCCCGATGCCGTCGGGGATTGCGAATGCGGAAAAGGCCCGTGTCCGGGCGGAATACGCCCAGGGCAAGGTCGATCGCCAGACCCTGCTGGAGAGCGAGATGGGGTCCTACCACTCGCCCGGGACCTGCACCTTCTACGGCACTGCGAACTCGAACCAGATGATGATGGAAATGATGGGACTCCATCTCCCGTCGACGGCCTTCGTCCACCCGGAGACCGGACTGCGTGACGCCCTGACCGCTGCAACGAGCCGTCGTGCCGTTGAGCTGGCGGCTTCAGGTGAAAGCCGTATGGCTGACGTCATCGACGAGAAGTCGGTGGTCAACGGTATCGTCGCCCTGCTGGCGACCGGTGGATCGACCAACCACGCCATCCATCTGGTCGCCATGGCGCGGGCGGCGGGCGTGCGGATCGACTGGACCGACATGGACGAACTGTCGGCCGTGACGCCCCTTCTGGCCCGCATCTATCCGAACGGCTCGGCGGACGTGAATGCCTTCCAGGCCTCCGGCGGGGTCGCCTTCATAGCCCGGGAACTGGCCATGGGCGGACATATCCACCCGGATGTCACGACGGTCATGGGCAAGGGGATCGACGCCTATTTCAGCGAGCCCGCGATGATCGATGGCGAACTGGTCTGGCGCGAGGGCGTCAAGGATAGTCTTGACACGGACATTCTGCGTCCCGCCTCGGACCCCTTCCAGAAGGACGGTGGCCTGCGACTGGTCAAGGGCAACCTCGGCCGGGCCGTCATCAAGGTCTCGGCCGTCAAGCCGGAGCACCGTGTCGTCGAGGCACCCTGCGCCGTGTTCGAGACCCAGGAAGACGTACAGGCCGCGTTCAAGGCCGGTTCTCTCGACCGCGACATCGTCATCGTCCTGCGGTTTCAGGGGCCCAAGGCCAATGGCATGCCGGAGCTTCACTCGCTTTCGCCCCTGATGTCCGTCCTGCTTGATCGCGGGTTCAAGGTCGCCCTTGTAACCGACGGCCGGATGTCCGGCGCGTCCGGAAAGACGGCCGCCGCGATCCACGTCAGCCCCGAGGCGCTGGACGGCGGGCCACTGGCTCAGGTTCAGGATGGCGACGTTGTTCGGGTGGACGCCCTGACTGGCCAGATGGAAGCCGTAGGGGTGGACCTGTCCACGCGCCCGCGGGCGCTCCGCACGCCCGCCCATGCGGCATCGGATTCCTGGGGCTATGGTCGTGAGATGTTTTCCCTGTTCCGCAAGGGGGTCACCTCCGCAGAAGAAGGAGCCTCCGTCTGTTTCTCCGGGGAGGGAGAGTAAATGGGCCTTACCCGGGACAAGACCCTGCTGGTCGGTGACGTCGGTGGCACCAACGCCCGCTTCGCCCTCGCGCACATGGTTGAGGGCAAGCCGGTTCTGGAGCACCACGACAGCTTCCCGGCGTCACAGTATCCAACCTTCCTCGAGGGTGTGGCCGCCTTCATCGACGGTTGCGAGGTCAAGCCGACCGGCGGCGTGATCGCCGTGGCCGGGCCGGTCGAGGATGGCGCGATCGACCTGACCAATTCGCCATGGGCTGTTTCCGAGACAGAACTGGGCACACTCGGTTTGAGCCCTGTCAGGCTGATCAATGATTTCGAGGCCCTGGCCTGGGGTGCTCCCGTTGTCCCCGCGGACTGCCTTGAACATCTGGGAGGACCCGCTGAAGGTGATCCCCATGCGACCATTGCCGTTCTGGGACCGGGCACCGGGTTCGGCGTCTCGGCCCTGGTGCGCAATCTCCGGGGCGAGGAAATTGCCATGCCGTCCGAGGGAGGCCACGCCTGCTTCCCCCCCGGCGATCCGATCGAGGACGAGATCCTGCGCATCCTCCGACGGCGCTATGACCGGGTGTCGATCGAGCGCCTGATCTGTGGCCCGGGCCTGTTGAACATGCATCGCGCCCTGGCCGAGATCGACGGGCGTGAAACCCATATCGACGACCCGGCCGAGATCACGACGACGGCCTTGGCCGATCCGTCCAGTCCCTGTGGAGCGACCCTCGCCCGGTTCTGCGCCATCCTCGGGGCTGTGGCCGGTGATATCGCCCTGACGACAGGGGCCCGGGGCGGCATCTATATCGCCGGCGGTATCGCGCCTCGCATCCTGCCCTTCCTGA
Source organism: Alphaproteobacteria bacterium (assembly GCA_003241825.1). Classification (GTDB taxonomy): domain Bacteria; phylum Pseudomonadota; class Alphaproteobacteria; order Caulobacterales; family Caulobacteraceae; genus Brevundimonas. Next base: position 25,941 of record QBLX01000023.1, on the reverse strand, counting down.
AGGCCAGTCCGTTCCGGCAGCGGTTCGAGCGCAAGGGTCGTTTCAAGGACTATATGGCCGACATCCCGACCTGGGTCATCACCCACAAGCACGCTGCGCTTCTCGGAGCTGCCCGCGTGGCGTTTGCTGACGCTGATCAGGCCTGAACACTTTTTCCTCACAGGCGCGTGAACCCATCGTGATGTGCGGCGTTCTGTCCGCTCAACCAATGAGGATAGTCCCATGCGTAAACTGATGATCGCCGCCGTCGCCACCTTCGCCGTTGTCGGCCTTGCCGCCTGCGAAAATGCGGCCGAAAAAGAAGCGGGCGCACAGGCTGATGCAATCGAATCTGCTGCCAATGTCGAGGCAACCCAGCTGGAGAACGCTGCAGACGCAGCGCCTACCGATGCGGCTGAAGATGCACTCAACGCACAGGCTGACGCCGTTCAGGCAACGGCCGATGAACAAGCCGATGCCGTCGAAGCCGCTGCCGGCAACCGCGATGGCGGCATGACCACGGCCAACACGCCCAACTAAGGGCTGTGAAACAGCGGGCATCATGACCCCGCCTGTCATCCTTCAGACAGGTCAGACCCCCGTCAGTCCGCTGGCGGGGGTTTTTCCTTGCCCGCCTCCCTGGCCCTCATCCCTTGCGGGGCGGCATGGGAATGAAGGCGCTGGTGCGGCGGATATAGTCGGCATAGCCGGGCTTTGTCTTTGCCGTCGCCTTTTCTGTCATTCCGATGCCCGACCATTTTGTCAGGGTCACGGTCAGGAAGATCGGACCGACGATCGAGACAATCCCGACCCAGCCCGTCTCGGCCGCAATCAGCCACAATCCCCACCAGACGCACGCATCGCCGAAATAGTTGGGGTGACGGGTATAGCGCCACAGGCCCTTGTCCATCACCTGGCCCTTGTTCGCGGGATCCTTCTTGAAGGCTGCCAGCTGGGCATCGCCGATGCTTTCGAAACCGATGCCGATGACGACGATGACGGCCCCGGTCCAGCCGATCCAGCCGATGGGCGGGGCTGCCGCGACCTGACCCAGTTGCACAGGCAGGGAGTTCAGCCAGGCGAAGAAAGCCTGCGGCAGGAAGACGATCAGCAGGCCCGTCTTTGCGAAGCTCCAGCCCGCCTTGCGCTCCTGATCCTCGACGATCTTTGTGTAGCGGCCATCAGCCCCGTGCGCGCGCCACCGCTTCAGCAGGTGCCAGGCCAGACGGATCGCCCAGACCGCGCAAAGCCACAGCAGCAGCCATTTCCGCGTCGGGTCCCCCTCGGTCCGGGGAAAGGTCGCCAGAGCGAGCATCAGCATGCCCAGCGGCCAGACCCCGTCGATGAAGCTGACATCCCTGAGCTTCAGCGACAGTGTCCACAGCACCGCCATCACCAGGACGATCAGGCAAAGGTTCAGCGCCAGCAGGGTCAGGATTTCTGTCAGGGTCATGGTTCAGCAACGCTAGCACGGGCCGCCGGGATGCGTCGCGTTCAGTCGACGCAAAGTGTCGCCTCGGCCCGGCTGTTCTTCACCGTGGTGAAACAGCCGAACCGGTTGCTGTCGACCTGACAGACCCCGGCCGTGACCGGGCGACCCTCCGCGATGCCGTTGTTGCCCTCGACCCGGCAGTCGCCTTCGCACTGGTCACCGTCGGTGCAGCGCTTGCCCGCGTCGGCATAGCGAACGATGCACTGCATCGACTGCATTCGCCCGACCGGTCTCAGCACTCCGCCGCGCGCTGTGCAGGCCCCCGCCTCGGCGCTCTGCGTCGGTTTGACCGGATCGGTCGCAGCCGGGGAAATTGGCATGCAGCCGGCGACCAGCAGAGCCAGGCCGGCCAGCAGGATCCGCATCAACCCTCTCCCGATTGCGAGACATCACCCTTGGTGAAGCCGGTCCAGACGTCGTCATAGTCCAGCTGCATCAGCGGCGTGGTCTGCGCCCACTGGGTGGTGCGGATCGGCATCCGGGTCTCGAACATGAAGGCCAGGGTGTCGGTCAGCTTGTGGGGTTTCAGCTCGGCCGCCACAGCCTTGTCATAGGACGCCTGGTCAGGGCCGTGACCACTCATGCAGTTGTGCAGGGATGCCCCGCCGGGTGCAAAGCCACCCTCCTTGGCATCATAGGCACCGGTCACCAGCCCCATGAATTCGCTCATGACGTTCCGGTGAAACCACGGCGGCCGGAAAGTGTGTTCGGCCACCATCCAGCGTGGAGGGAAGATCACGAAATCGATATTGGCGGTCCCCGGCGTATCGCTGGGCGACGTCAGGACCGTGAAGATCGAAGGGTCCGGATGATCGAAACTGACCGTATTGATCGTGTTGAACCGTGCGGTGTCATAGCGATACGGCGCGTTGTTTCCGTGCCATGCCACCACATCCAGAGGAGAATGGGCAAAGGTCGTGACCCACAGGCGACCGGCGAATTTCTGGACACACTCGGTCGGACGGTCGACATCCTCGAAGGCTGCAACCGGCGTCTCGAAGTCGCGGGGATTGGCCAGACCATTGGCCCCGATCGGGCCCAGATCGGGCAGGCGGAACGGTGCGCCATAGTTTTCACAGACATAGCCGCGAACCGGCACGTCCACCTCGACCCGGAAACGGACGCCGCGCGGAATGACCACCACATGGCCCGGCCCGGCCGCGATCCGGCCCATCTCGGTCACGAAAACCTGTTCGCCGGAC
>QBLX01000023.1:22438-23258 GCA_003241825.1 Alphaproteobacteria bacterium | reverse complement strand
CCGGACTGGGGCACGATCAGGAGCTCGCCGTCGGCACAATAGAAGACGCGATCCACCATCGACCGGTTCGCGGCATACAGGTGGATCCCCGCCCCGCCCTGGGTCTCGGGATCGCCGTTGCCGCCATAGGTGACCAGGCCCTCGACCCAGTCGGTCGGGGTCTCGGGCACCGCCAGAGGATCCCAGCGCATCCGGTTGGGGCTGGGCGGTGCATCGTTGAAGGGGCCCGAGCGCAACCGCCCCTGATCGAAGGGAACATAGGCCGGGTGCTGGGCCGATGGCCTCAGCCGATACAGCCAGCTGCGCCGGTTCTCGGACCGGGGCGCGGTAAAGGCACTGCCGGACAGCTGTTCGGCATACAGGCCCATCGGCGTCTTCTGCGGAGAATTCTGGCCCACCGGCAGGGCACCGGGCACGGCCTCGGTGGCAAAATGATTGGCAAAGCCGGACTGGTAGGGCGCGCTGTGTGGCGTCGTTGTCATATGGTGTCTCCCGCCCCCCGTTTAGGCGGTCGCGAGCCTCGCGTCACGCCTCAGAAGGGACCGGCCAGCAACAGCACCAGTCCGAGACTGCCAACGGCAATCCGCCACCAGGCGAAGGGTGCAAACCCGTGACGGCTGACGAAATCAAGCAGGAACCGCACCACGAACAAGGCCGTAACGAAGGCGACGGTGAACCCGACAGCAATCAGGCCCATGTCGGTAAAGTCGAGGTCATTGCGGCTCTTGAACAGGTCATAGGCGACCGCCCCGCCCATGGTGGGCAAGGCGAGGAAGAAGGTGAACTCCGCTGCCGACCGCTTGTCCGTGCCCAGCAGCAG
>QBLX01000023.1:21447-22428 GCA_003241825.1 Alphaproteobacteria bacterium | reverse complement strand
GCAGCAGACCGCCCGCGATCGTTGCGCCGGATCGCGATACGCCTGGCAACAGGGCGAGGCACTGGAAAAGTCCGATCAGACCGTAGACCCGCATCGGATAGGTGTTTACGTCCAGATAGCGTGGCACCTTCTTCATCCGGTCCAGCAGCAGCAACAGCACGCCACCGACGATCAGGGCGATGCAGATCACCACCGGCGTCTCGAACAGAACGGCCTTGATGAAGTCGTAGAGGAACACGCCGGCAACCGCGGCTGGCAGGAAGGCCAGCACGACGCCAACGATGAAGTAGCGTGCCTTGGGATCATGGGGCCAGCGCGTCGCCAGGGCCCAAAGGCGCTGGAAGTAAAGGCTGACAATGGCCAGGATCGCTCCCAGCTGGATCACGATCTCGAAAGTCTTGCCCTCGCTCTCGAAGCCGAGAAAATGGCCGAGCAGGAGGATGTGCCCTGTCGAGGACACGGGGATGAACTCTGTCAGCCCTTCGACCAGACCCAGGATGATGGCGGCAAGCCAGTCCGACATTAAGCTATCCGTACCGATGCCGCCTGCGAGTCAGTTCGCGCCGGGCACAAGTCCGACATAGCGCAAGCGTGCGGTGATAGGCGAGCCGTTCGATGCCTGATCCAGCGCATGTCCGAGCAATCCCGCCAGACGCCCGATCAGATAAAGATCGACGGCCCCCTCGCGTGGAAGGTCCAGCTTCCTCGCCACGAGGGCAAGGCCGAGGGCGAGTGTGGGCGACTGGCCGGAAACCCGCTTCCCTTCCTCGACCACGGCCACAAGGTCCGAAGGCAGCTCGACCCGGTTGATCAGGTCCTGAGCCCGGGGGTCGCCATCAGGCCAGGCCGCATCGCCAAAACCGGGGACCATGCCGAGGGCCTCGAACCGCTGCCGGGCAGCGCTGATCGGATCGCGCCGGGCTGCCTGGACATGGGTGATGCTGCGCTCGATCTCGAGAGCCGCCGGACCATGCACCAGTG
>QBLX01000023.1:14909-21437 GCA_003241825.1 Alphaproteobacteria bacterium | reverse complement strand
CGATCAGCAGGCCGATGCCCAGGGTGACCAGGCCAGCCATGGCCGCGGCCGCTGGTGACGCACCCCCGCCCGTGGCGACACGGGTCGCAAGGGCGGCTGCGTCCAGCTGATGATCCGCGACGAGGACCAGCGCCCGACGCAAGGCGTGCTGTTCGCGCTCGAGCACCTTCCAGGCCCGACCGAGCCGCTGGTGAAAATGCAGGCGAGGCCCGAGGCCGGCAATCGCATCAATGCCTTCATTGAGTGTCGAGGCTGCCAGGGCCAGGCGCTCAGCCGGATCCGAATCCGCTGCACCCCCCCGGTCCTCCTGGGCCCTTCGTCCGATGGCCGCAAACAGCCGGGCTCGCGCAGTCAGGCCAGGCTGGACATCGAGCCTCGGGCCCAGTCCCTGGAAAGGCTGGGCGCCCCGTGCATCCCATAGCAGCCCGGCGGTATCCTCGAGTGTCGCCGCCTGTGCCCACTGGACCACGTCCTGCCCACGATAGAACATGCGACCATCGACGGCCGTCGTCAGATGCGACTCCACCGTCATAATCCGGCCCTGCAGGGATTCCGGAGAGAGCAGTACACCCGGGATGTCGCCCGGATTTGCGCCGGTGAGACGGGCGATGTCATTGGCGCTATAAAGACTGCGACGTGGATTTGTCGGGTCCGGACGCGCTGCGATGCGATGACGGCTGACGTAGGCATAGAGCGTCTGGCTCTTGACCCCGAGACGGGCCAGCGCCTCGTCGCGCTCTATCCAGTGTGTTGGGGGTTGCGACATCTCAGACCTGTTAACAGGCCGGTTCGCTGGCCTCAATCGTTTGCATAACCAAGTTTGATGACCCGTGCGCTAACGTCCATAATGACCTGAGCAATAACGACGTTCAGGTCATTTCACCTGACGTCGCACCGGCACCGTTGCCATTGGCAATCTGTCCTCTTTGGGCGAGAACAGACCCGATGACCCTCCCCCCGTCAACGACACCTGACACCGCCCCGCCGCGCGTGGGCGATTTCCCGGCCACGCTCTCCGTCCTCGCCGTCCTTGTGGTGCTCAAGGCCTTTGCGCTGGGAGCCTCGGGCTCGATCTCGGCCCTCGCAGGTCTGGTGGAATCCTGCATCGCCCTGGCGGCAAGCGGAATCATATGGTCGTTGCCCAGATGGCGGACCGCACTGCCCCCCGTCGATGACAGGGTGACAGAGGCCATGGCCCTGCTGATCCAGTCGGGCATGACCCTTTCAGCTGCCCTGATCGTCGGCGTCATTGGCTTGGTGGGGATTTTCGAGCCCCGTCCCGTCGGAGGCGGATTGTGGGCCGTCGGAGCGATCGTCCTCAGCCTTGGCGTCAAAGCCGCCTTTGCCGTGTACACGGCGCGGCGGTCGCACCCATCGCGCTCGACCACCTTTGCGTACTCCGACCTCGTGCCGACCTTTGTGGTCCTGCTCGGGGTGACGGCCGGGGCGCTGCTGAAGGCACCGGGACTGGACGCGGCTGCTGCTCTCGTCGTGGCCGTATGGCTGTTCTGGGGTGCCCTGCCCCAGATCGCGGCCGCTGCGCGGCTGCTCGGCAAGGACTAGTCCTCTTCCCGCCCGGACCCCAGTGGCACTTTGCGGCTTCATGACTCTTTGGTCATGTTCGGAACCGGAACATTGCGCGCTGTCACACCGTCGTTATGGTCCGCCGGGTCCTATCCGGAACAGGGAAGTTTTTTCATGCGTCGTCGTCTCGTATCGCTTGCCGCCGTCATTGCCGTCATTGCCCCGGCCTCGACCGTCTGGGCCATCAGCCCGGCGTCCGAAGGTTCTCCCGCCGCCATCACGGCCGTTCAGGCCGCTCCGCTGCAGGGTGCGCCGGTTTCGGAGCTGGTTGCGAAGGTCGACATTCCCTGGACCCAGTTCGAGCTCGACAACGGGCTGAGGGTCATCGTTCACACCGACCGCAAGGCTCCTGTCGTGGCCGTGTCGGTCTGGTACAATGTCGGATCGAAGGACGAGCCCGCCGGGTCGACCGGCTTTGCCCACCTGTTCGAACACCTGATGTTTGGCGGCTCCGAGAACTCGCCCACCAGCCACATCCAGGCCCTGAGCGCTGCCGGGGCCACGGGCCTGAACGGCACGACCTGGTTCGACCGTACCAACTATTTCCAGACCGTCCCGGTGCCTGCCCTGGAGCAGACCCTGTTCCTTGAGAGCGACCGCATGGGCTTCCTGCTGGGCCAGGTCGGGCAGGAAGTGCTCGATCTGCAACGCGGTGTCGTCCAGAACGAGAAGCGCCAGCGCGACAACCAGCCCTATGGCCTCAGCTCCTATGCACAGCAGGAGGCGTTGTTCCCGGTCGGTCACCCCTATCGCCACTCGACCATCGGCTCGATGGCCGATCTCGATTCCGCCAGCCTTGAAACCGTACGCAACTGGTTCCGCGACAAATATGGTCCCAACAATGCGATCGTGGTGCTGTCGGGTGACATCGACGAGCCGACCGCCCGCACCCTGATGAACAAGTATTTCGGGTCCATCGCGCGCGGTCCCGTGAACACACCTGCCGAAGCCGACATCCCGACTCTGGCGGCCCCGGTCGAGGATATCCTCAAGGACCGCGTCGCACAGACCCGTATCAGCCGTGCATGGACCGTGCCCGGCCTGAATGATCCGGACGCTGTGCCTCTGGCGGTGGGTGCATCGATTCTGGGTGGACTGGCCTCCTCCCGCCTCGACAATGCCCTCGTTCGTGGCGACCAGACCGCCTCTGGCGTCAGCGCCAGTTCCTCCAACTTCCAGCGGGTCGGCTTCTTCAGCTACTCGGCCAACGTCAAGCCGGGTGGAGATGCCGCTGCTGTGGGAGCCCGGATGGATGCCGTGCTTGCAGACCTGATGGCCAATGGTCCGACCCAGGACGAAATCGACCGGGTGGTGACGCAATATGCCGCTCGTCGCATCCAGGGTCTGGAGCAGGTCAACGGCAAGGCGAGCGCCCTTGCCGAGGGCCTGCTCTATTCGAACGATCCGGACTTCTACAAAAAGGAACTCGCAGCCTATGCCGCGGTGACGCCAGCCCAGGTTCAGGCCGCCATGCAGAAATGGCTGAGCCGCCCGGTCTACAGCCAGATCGTCGAGCCCGGCCAGCGCGAAGCCTATGTCGAGGCCGCGGCCACGCCATCCGGTGCGACCCCTGTGCCAGCAGCCGAGATCCAGCGCATAGCCCGCGACCCGATGCCGACGATCGGCGACGTCTCGAACATCGACTTCCCCGACGTGCAGCGCGCCACGCTCTCGAACGGGATCGAGGTGGTCTATGCACGCTCGACCACCGTGCCGGTGACCCGTGTCGCGATCGATTTCGACGCCGGCTATGCCGCCGATGAAGCCAGCAATCTCGGCGTTCATTCGATGATGCTGAACCTGATGGAAGAAGGCACGACCACCCGCGACTCCAACGCCCTGGCCGAGGCACAGGAGCGTCTGGGTGCCTCGATCGGTGTCGGGGCCTCGATGGACAGCACGGCCGCCAACCTGACGGCCGTGACCACCAACCTGGATCCGTCGCTGACCCTTCTGGCCGACGTCGTGCGCAACCCCGCCTTTGCTCCGGCAGAGGTCGAGCGTCTTCGCGCCCAGCGCCTGGCCGGTCTGGCCAACGAGAAGACCCAGCCCGCCGCCATCGCCGGACGCGCCCTGCCGCCGCTGATGTATGGCGAGAACAGCCCCTATGGCCGTCCGTTCTCCGGCACCGGAACGGAAGCGACGATCACGGCACTGACCCGCGATGACCTGATGGCCGAGCACGCCGAGTGGGTCCGTCCCGACAATGCCAAGCTGTTCGTCGTTTCGGACCTGTCGCTGGCGGAACTGACACCCAAGCTGGAAGCCGCCTTCGGGGACTGGGCTGCCCCCGCGACTCCGAAGGGGACCAAGACCTTCCCGACCGACCTCGCGCCGACGACGGCCCGGATCGTCCTGATCGACCGTCCGCAGTCACCTCAGTCACTGATCTATGGCGGGGCCGTCCTGCCCATGACGGGCACGGAAGACCTGCTGACGCTCAACGCGGCCAACTCCGTGCTGGGGACAGACTTCCTGTCGCGGATCAATGCCGACCTGCGCGAGACCAAGGGCTGGTCCTACGGTGTGCGCGGCACGGTCAGCCAGCTGAAGAACCGGGTGCCCTATATCGTCAACGCCCCGGTCCAGGCCAACCAGACCGGCCCGTCGATCGCGGCCCTGATCGCACAGTACGAGCGCTTCCTTGAAACCGACGGCGTGACCCAGGCCGAGCTCGAGCGGACGGTCAATGGCGACACCCGCGGCCTGGCCGGCAGCTACGAGACCTCCGGTCAGATCCTCGGGGCCCTGCGGTCGAACGCCCTCTACGGTCGTCCCGACAACTATCAGGAGACCCTGGCCAGCCGGACCCGCGCCTTAACGGCGCCCCAGCTGGATGCCGCCGCCCGCGCGGCGATCGACCCCGATCGCTTCGTCTGGGTCGTGGTTGGCGATGCCTCCGTCGTCAAGCCTCAGCTGGATGCCCTCGGCCTTCCGGTCGAGGTCCGCTCGATCCAGTAGCCGACGACAGACGCAAATGCAGAAGGGCGGGGCCTCGCGGCTCCGCCCTTTTTCACGCCAGATCGCCCACGAAAAAGCCCGCCGTCGAAACGGCGGGCTGATCCGGTTGGCCTTGCCTTCCCCGCAGGGGAAGACGCAGTCTGACGGCCTAGGCTGTCGCGATCTCCGGCATGGCCCTGGTCAGGTTCTCGGCGACCTTGTCGAGGAAGCCCTCGGTGGTCAGCCAGCCCTGCTGATCGCCGACCAGCAGCGCGAGATCCTTGGTCATGTAGCCAGCCTCGACCGTCTCCACGACGACCTCTTCCAGCGTCCGGGCGAATTTGGCCAGCTCGGCATTGCCGTCCAGCTTGGCACGGTGCGAGAAGCCCCGGGTCCAAGCATAGATCGAGGCGATGGAGTTGGTCGAGGTCGCCTCGCCTTTCTGGTGCTGGCGATAGTGACGGGTCACCGTGCCGTGCGCCGCCTCGGATTCCAGCACCTTGCCGTCCGGCGTCATCAGAACCGAAGTCATCAGGCCCAGCGAGCCGAAGCCCTGCGCCACCACGTCGGACTGGACGTCGCCGTCGTAGTTCTTGCAGGCCCAGACGAATCCACCCGACCATTTTATTGCCGCGGCGACCATGTCGTCGATCAGGCGGTGCTCATAGGTCAGGTTGGCAGCCTTGAACTGTGGTGCAAACTCCTCGTCGAACACCTTCTGGAAGATGTCCTTGAAGCGGCCGTCATAGGCCTTGAGGATGGTGTTCTTGGTCGACAGATAGACCGGGAAATTCCGGGCCAGGCCAAAGGCGAAGCTGGCACGGGCGAACTCGGTGATCGAGTCATCGAGATTGTACATCCCCATGGCCACGCCCGCAGACGGGAACTGGAACACCTCGTGCTCAATGACCTCACCGTCGTCGCCGGTGAACGTCATCATCAGCTTGCCGGGGCCGGGGACGAGGAAGTCGGTGGCCTTGTACTGGTCGCCAAAGGCGTGACGGCCAACGACGATCGGCTGGGTCCAGCCGGGCACCAGACGCGGCACGTTCGAGCAGATGATCGGCTCACGGAAGACCACACCGCCCAGGATGTTGCGGATCGTGCCGTTGGGCGACTTCCACATCTTCTTGAGGCCGAACTCCTTCACCCGGGCTTCGTCCGGCGTGATCGTGGCGCATTTCACGCCGACGCCGTGACGCTGGATGGCGTGGGCGGCGTCGATCGTCACCTTGTCGTCGGTGGCGTCGCGGTTTTCCATCGACAGGTCGTAGTAGTCGAGTTCCAGGTCCAGGAATGGAAAGACCAGCTTGTCCTTGATCCATTGCCAGATGATCCGGGTCATCTCGTCGCCATCGATGTCCACGATGGGATTGTCGACCTTGATCTTGGCCATGGGGACTGCCTTCTGGTGGTGAGGTGTGAGGGTTGGCCGGGGGTATAGCCACCCCTGCGCCGATGCGCAAAGGGCGACGAACGTCGGTTCACCCTGCCTTGCAAAAGCCGCCCACGGTCAAGCTGAACGCCCGTCCCTCCCATGCATTGTGACGTACGGAAGGGCTCATGAGAGCTTGCGTGCCTATGACTGAAGATACCGAGGCCCTGATCCAGCGATGGATCCTGGCCTTCTGCGAAATGCCGATCATCATTGATCCTGAGCTGATGCGCCTGGTCCTTGATGGTCCCGACACAAGGCATATGGAGGCTGGACATGACCGAAAAGAGCTTCAGGGCGGGTGACGCCGTCAAATGGGAACACAGCCAGGGCACGACCGAAGGCAAGGTCGTGCGCAAGCTGACGAGACCTGTGTCCATCAAGGGGCACAAGGTTGCGGCGTCAGCGGATAACCCAGAATATCTGGTCAGGAGCGACAGGACCGGTGCTCGAGCCGCGCACAGGCCCGATGCGCTGCACAAGGCCTGATCGGCAGAGGTTCTGAATGTGGGATATCAAGGGGTGGAAATGGAGCATGCCGGCGCTCGCAGGCCTGGTCGCCTGTGGTC
>QBLX01000023.1:0-14899 GCA_003241825.1 Alphaproteobacteria bacterium | reverse complement strand
GTGGTCCGTCCGGGCCCGGACCGGCGGGCACGGCTTCCGTGGCGGCGGCTGGCAAGGCAGACGCCGCTTCACCGCCTGCCGTCCGGCCAGAGACCCGGACGTTTCGCGACTGGTACGCCAGCTGTGACAACGGCAACGACTGTTTTGCCTTCACGGGGACAGACGCCGGAGGCTGGCTGATGGTGCGCCAGCCTGCCGGGCCCGACGCCGCGGCACAGATTCTCGCCGGTCTGTCGGTCTTCTCGGGCGATGAGGCTTACAGGACAGTGCCGCTGGGCATCGATGGCGAGCAACAGACCCTGAACGCGGAGCCGGGTGACGTCCCGGCCCATGCGGTGCCCGGTGAGCGCGTCCGCGCGACACTTGCGCGACTGGCGGCGGCCCGCAGCATCACAGTGGGCGCTGGCGAGGCCGAGACCAGCCTGCCTGCAGCCGGTGCCTCGGCCGCATTGCTCTGGATCGACGAGAAACAGGGAAGACCGGGCACGACCACCGCCCTGATCCGGCGCGGCGACCGGCCGGCGTCATCCGTTCCCGCCGCGCCCGGCCTGCCGCGCGTGCAGGCGGCTGCAGCGATCGACCAGGGCCGGTTCGCCGAAGCCGGCGATCCCGGCGAACAGGGTGCAGAGGCTGACCTGACGCTGCCCGCCACCCTCGAGGCCCTGACGGAGGTGAGACAGTGCAGGGCGGACACGGACTTCAACCCCTATCTGCAGAAGGCGGTACTGGCCGCTCGCCTGTCACCCGCGACCGAGCTGTGGGGCGTGCCCTGCGATGCCGGGGCCTACAATGCCATGTACGATTTCTACCTGACCGGACCGGGCGGAACGAGCCCGCGCAAGGCCGAATTTCCCGGATGGGAGCCGCGCGAGATCACCGAGGGCGACATTGCTGGCGACGGGCTCGTCAACCCGGTGTTCGATGCTGCTTCGAACACCCTGCACCATTTCCCGCGCGCCCGCGGCATCGGCGACTGTGGCACGATCCAGAGCTGGGCCTGGACGGGCGAGGCCTTCGTCCTGACCGGCGAGCGATCAATGGGCAATTGCTGGGGTATGCCCTCCACACTCTGGCCAACCACCTGGCGGACGCAATGACACTGGCCATCGACGACCAGTCCGACGTCCTCATCGTGGGTGCCGGACCGGCCGGGCTGACAGCCGCCACCTATCTGGGGCGTTTCCGCCGACGGGTACTGGTCGCGGACGGCGGGCCGCCTCGTGCCTGCTGGATTCCGGTCAGCCACAATATGGCGGGCTTTCCGAAGGGGATCACGGGTGATGCCATCCTGACCCGGATGCGCGAACAGGCCTTTGAGTACGGAGCCGTCATCGAAGCGGGTCGGGTGGAGGCCATCCATCGCGATGGCGAAGATTTCATCGCAACCCTGAACGGCCGGCAGGTGCGCGCCCGTGCCGTGCTGCTGGCCACCGGCGTCGTCGATCATCACCCCGACCTGCCCGGCGTCGAGGATGCCATCAAGCGGTCACTCGTCCGGATCTGCCCGATCTGCGACGCCTATGAGGCCATCGACAAATGCGTCGCCATCATTGGCCATGACAACCTCGGGGTCCGCGAGGCCGCCTTCATGCGCACCTACACAGACCGCGTGACCCTGATCCATGTCGGGGCACCAGAAGCCCTGACCGAGCGCAACGCCCTCGAGCGGCTGGGTATCAGACTGGTCGAATGTGCGATCGAGGCGGTCGAGATCGGCGAGGAACGCATCACGGCCCTGAACTGGAGCGGAGGTCGACACGCCTTCGACCTGTTGTACTCGGCGCTGGGCACGACGCCGAACGCCGGGTTGGCCCGCGACCTGTCCGTCGCCCTGACACATGACGACCTGCTCAAGGTCGACGCCCACAGCGCCACCAGCATCCCCGGCCTCTATGCCGCCGGGGATGTGGTCAAGGGCCTGAACCAGATCGCGGTCGCGACGTCGGAAGCCGCGCTGGCCGCCACCGATATCCACAACCGCCTCAGAAAGGCGGACGGCCAGACGGTCCAGGTCTGAACCTGGCCTTCTAGACCTTCTGCCTAGACCTTCTGCGCGGCCGTCCATTCGGTCATGACCTTGTCGAGCACGGTCAGGGGCACACCGCCGGTGCCGAGGCCAGTGTCATGGAAGGCCTTGATGTCGAACCGGTCACCCAGAGCCGCTCGCGAAGCCTCGCGCAGCTCGACCCATTTGTTGTGGCCCAGCTTGTAGGAACAGGCCTGGCCCGGCCAGACGCAGTAGCGCTCGATCTCGGTGGTGACTGCGCTTTCGGCATCGCCCAGTGCATCGCGCATGAAGTCGATGGCGCGCTCGCGGCTCCAGCGCCTGGCGTGCATGCCGCTGTCGACCACCAGGCGGGTTGCCCGGAACATCAGCGACTGGAGATAGCCGATCTGGCCGACCGGATTGCCTTCGTAGACGCCCATCTCGTCCGCCAGCTGCTCGGAATACAGGGCCCTGCCCTCGGAATAGGCCGAGAAGCCCAGCACCTTCATCAGCAAGGGTGTGCCCGGCTTTTCCTGTTGCAGGGCGATCTGGTGGTGATGGCCCGGCGACGCCTCGTGATAGGTCAGGGTCGGCAACTGGAACCGTGGCCATTCGGCCGTGTCGCGCAGGTTGATATAGTAGGCACCCGGTCGCGAACCATCCAGCGACGGCGCGTTGTAGTAGCCGCCCGGGGCCCCTGCCTCGATGAATTTGGGCACGCGCCGGATCTCGACCGTCGAGGTCGGGATGCGGCCGAAATACTGTGGCATGCGGCGGGCCATGTCGGCCATCTGGTCGTTCAGGTCACGGAGCAGCTGCTCCTTGGCCTCGTCGGTGTTGTCGTAGAGGTGCTCGGGCATCTTGCCGAGGGCCGCGATCCGGTCACCGACCGAACCCTGGGTCAGGCCCTGAGCCTTGAGAAGGACGTCCGCGCGCGCGGACAGTTCAGCCAGCTGCTCTATCCCGATCCGGTGGATCTCGTCTCCGCTCAGCGTGGTCGTGGTGTAGCTCTTGATGCCGTATTCATAGAAGGCATCGCCATCGGGCAGGCGCCAGCAGCCGGCCTCATGGGTCGCCTCGGCCCGGCGGGCCTTCAGGGCGTCGGCCTGGCGCTGCAGGGCGGGATAGACCTCTCCGGCAACGATGGCCTCGGCGCGGCTGGCCCACTCGCCCGGAATGTTCTTTTCCGCCGTCCGACGCGCGACCGAGGCCGTCAGCACCATTTCCGAGGCGGGCGTACCCGTCAGATTGGCCATCTGCAGCAGGGTCTTGTCGATGATGAAATCGGGAGGAATGGCACCGGCGGCAAAGTCCCGCTCCATGCGCGCCGTCTCCTGATCGAGCGCCGTCGCAAAGGCCGAGACCCGGCTCAGATAGGCTTCGGCGTCCTCGGCTGTCTCGATCGAATGCTGGGTGTCGAGGAAGTCCGGCAGGCTCTGGTACGACCCCGTCAGCTGGCTGACCGTATAGCAGGTCGCGCCATAGGGACCGCCGCCGCCATAGGGGAAGTCGTATGCGCTGATCGCCGTGTCGCCGAAGAACTCCAGGGTGTCGTAATAGACCCCGTCGTCCCCGGTCAGGGCCGCGCGGTCGATAGCCTTCAGGTCGGCCATGGACTTGCGGAAGACGACCTTGTCGGCATCGATCTTGGCCTGCGACCGGTCGTCCAGCATGGCCTTGAGCGGGGCCGCCGGACCCTTGTCGAGGCCGAGGGACGTCATGATCTCCGGAGAGGTCATCAACGTCTCCTGCACGATCCTGTCCATCAGGGCCGCGAGCGTCGTGGAGGCGGATCCGGCCCCTGCGACTGCCGTGGCGGGCGTCTGGGCAAAGACCTGTCCGGTAGCGGCGAGGCCGGCACCAGCGGCGGCAGTAAACAACAGGCGGCGACGGTCGATCATGGCGGCTCTCCCCAAAACGGTGCTGCATCAATCACCGACCGCCTGTGAACCGCAAGCCCGAGCCGTTAGATTTCCGTCAGATACGGGGCCGGCAGCGAGTTCCCTTCTGCCTGCTCATCCTGGCGAAGCCGGGACCCGGACCTTGCGCAGGTCCAGCGGCGGGTCAGTCGGGGCGCAGTTCCTGCTTGACCCGCTCGGCCAGCGTCTTGATGTCCAGCGGCTTGGGCAGGAAGGACACGCCTGCCTCGTCCTGCAGCAGGTCCGAGAAGTCGCTTTCGGCATAGCCGGAGATGAACATCACGGGCGCGTCGCCAAGGAAGGGCCGGGCCTTCTTCAGCAGGCTGGGCCCGTCGAGGCCCGGCATGATGACATCACTGATCAGCATGTCGATCTGGCCGGCCCATTCCTCTGCCAGGGCCAGGGCCTCCTCGCCATCGGCAGCCTCGATCACCTCATAGCCGCGCTGGCGCAGCAGTTTGGCGGCGATGATGCGGACAGCAGACTCGTCCTCGACGAACAGGATGCGACCCGCCCCCGACAGGTCGCGCGGCACGGCCTTGGCCTTGACCTCTACCGGTGCCACCTCGACCAGTTCGGCCTCGGTCGCGGCGGGCAGGAAGATGCGGAAGGCCGCGCCAGCACCCTCGAGATTCGTGACGCCGATATGGCCGCCCGCCTGCTGGACGATGCCATAGACGGTCGCCAGCCCCATGCCGGTGCCTTCGTTGACGGCCTTGGTCGTGAAGAAGGGCTCGAAGATCTTGTCCAGCAGCTCGGGCGGGACGCCGGGACCGGTATCAGACACCTCGATCAGGGCAATGTCGGTGGCAGGCGCATCGCGCCAGCCCATCGCCCGCGCCTCGTCCGAGGTCAGCCTCCGGGTCCGGATGGTCACCACCGCCGCGCCGGGTTCGACCACGCCCCGCATGGCGTCGCGGGCGTTGACGGCCAGGTTCATGACCGCCGTCTCGAGCTGACTCTTGTCAGCCAGCACTACGGGCATGTCGCGCCCATAGACCGTCTCCAGCCGCACATCCTCGCGCAGCAACCGACCCAGAAGGACGACGAATTCTCCGACCAGTTCGCCCATGTCCAGACGCTCGCGCCGGACCGTCGACTTGCGCGAGAAGGCCAGCAGCTTGCGGACCAGATCAGCCGCCCGGATACCGGTCTGGCGGATCTGGTTCAGGCCTTCGTAGGATGGATCACCGACCGGGTGCCGCTCCAGCAGTTCGGACAGCTGCAGCTGGATCGCCGTCAGTAGATTGTTGAAATCGTGGGCGACCCCGCCCGCCAGCTGACCCACGGCCTGCATCTTCTGGGCCTGGGCGAGTTGCAGCTCCATCGACTTCTGGATCGAGACATCGAACAGCCAGACGCGGCGCTTGTCGCCTTCGGGGGCCACATACAGGTGAAGACTGCGATCGGGATGGGCCCGGGCGACCAGTTCGATCGGACCGGTCGATCCGGCCTCCATGCGGGCGCGCGCCTCGGTCACGCCGCTCTGCTCGAACAGATGGCCGAAGTCCGCATCGCGGGCTGCAGCGGGGCCGGTCAGCACCGCAAGCGCCGGATTGGCCTCCTCGACCACGCCCTCGAAAATGTCGTCTCCGGCAATCACGGCCGACCCGAACGGGGCACCTGCGGCCATGGCGCGCCCCTCGCCCGATGCCGCGACATAGGTGCGGGTGACGACCGGCGTGGGAACAATGACCTCGGGCGCTTCGCGGACCAGAAACCGGCCCTTTCCGGCCAGTCCAATCAGCATCTCCGTTTCGCGCTCACCGACGACGATAATGGCCCGTCCCTGATAGCCGCGCCGGGCCTGGGCAAAGGCCATGTAGAGGGCCTGGGCCGAACGGCCCTTGGGCAGGGCGACCGTGGCCCCGTTCTGCTCGGACCAGGCCCCGTTGTAGGCCAGCACATGACCGGAAGCCCAGACGAGGGCGGCGGGCTCGGCCATGGCATCCAGCATTTCCACTGCCACATCGCCCGCCGGCTGGCGCGCATCCGCCCGGCCAAAGGCGAACAGCCCCACGAGGGCAACGATGGCGACCGTGACCAGAAGAATCATGCCCGGCGCCGACACCGGGCTGGCCCGGAATGCCGGCCATGCGAGGGCAGCAACAGCCACGGCAAAGCCCAGGGTCATGGTGACCATCAGCGGATCGAGCGGTAGACGCCGGGCGGTGTCGCTCATGAACCCTCGCGAATCGGTTCGCTCAGCATACGCCATTTTCCGGTACTGCACCGGTCACCGGTGTTTCCGCTTCTGCATGACGAAGCCGATGACCTTGGCGGCGGCGTCGAAATGCTCGCGCGGGATGGTCTCGTCGATGTCCACCGCCGCATACAGGGCCCGGGCCAGGGGCACATTCTCCACGATCGGCACCTTGGCCTCCCGCGCCACTTCGCGGATCCGCAGAGCGAGGGCGTCGACACCCTTGGCCACACAGACGGGAGCTGCGTCCCCCTTGTCGGGTTCGTAGCGCAGGGCGACCGAATAGTGGGTCGGGTTGGTGACGATCACGGTGGCACCGGGGACGTTCTGCATCATCCGCTGGCGGGACTTCTGCATCCGGATCTGTCGCAGCTTGGCCTTGATGTAGGGGTCGCCCTCGGTCTGTTTGTAGTCTTCCTTGACCTCTTCCTTGGTCATTCTCTGCCGCTTGGCGAACCGGAGTTTCTGCCAGAGGTAATCCCCTCCGGCCGTGAAAAGGAGAAACACCAGGGTCGAGGACATCAAGGCAATCATCAGGTCGCGCGCCAGCGGCAGGATGGTGGCCGGGTTCATCGCCCCCATGTTCTCGAACTCGCGGACGTGGGGCTCGAGTACCCACCAGCAGATCGCGCCGACGGCGATCAATTTGGCCAGCGTCTGGGCAAATTGCATCAGGCCGTCCGGGCCGAAGATGCGCTTGAAGCCGGCGACCGGGCTGACCTTGCTCCATTTCGGCTTCATGTTCTCTGCGCTGAAGATCAGGCCGCTCTGACCGACATTGCCGCCCACACCGCCGATGATCGTGGCCAGCATCACGGCCCCGAGGCAGGGAGCCATGATCCAGACGGCCATGATCGCCAGCTCCAGCCCGGCCCCGGCCTCCAGCCCGCCGATCATGGCATGGGGGGAGGCAATGAAGGGCAACAGGTCCCGGGCCATCTGGTTCGAGAAATATCCGCCGCCGAAGATGATCACGGCGGTCGCCCCCATCAGCGACAGGGCCTGACCGACATCCGGCGACTTCGCGACGTCGCCCTTTTTCCGGGCTTCGTCGAGTTTCCTCTGGGAGGCCTCTTCTGTTTGGGATTCGGGATCGGGTTTTTCAGCCAAGGCTGCCCCCTGCCCCTGCCGCGAATACGCGGGCCATGGCCCGGTAGCGGTCGATGAATACGGTACCCAGCACGCCCAGCGACAGGGCAAAGATCGAGAGGCCGAGTATGACGCTCAGCGGTGCTGCAGCGAAGAAGATCTGGAACTGGGGCATGACCCGCCCGACCAGGCCCGAGGCCAGGTTGAAGATCAGGGCGAAGACGATCACCGGTGCTGACAACTGGACCCCGAGCATGAAGGAATCGCCCACCGTCCGGATGGCCATCTCGGTAAAATCCCCCGCGATGAGAGGCTGCCCCGGAGACACGAGTGTGTAGGAGCCGACCAGCCCGGCGATGAACAGATGATGGGTGTTGGTGGCGAAGATCAGGACCGTCCCCAGCAACATCAGGAAGGCGGCAATGGTGGTGCCCGGGGCGGCCTGGAGCGGATTGGTGGTCTGGGCAAAGCTCAGGGTGGTCTGCAGCGACACGATCTCGCCCGCCACGGCCAGCGCCGAGGTAAACATCCTCAGCAGGGCTCCGATCGCCAGGCCTGTGATCACCTCACGCAGGATCCAGCCGACCATCGAGCCAAGGGTGTCGGGCAGGGCGGGCAAGGCTCCTCCGATGACAGGCCACAGGGCCAGCGAAACCACCAGTGCCAGCGCCAGTCGTATGCGCGCGGGCACATAGGACTCCCCGATCCCCGGAAGGCTGAGCAGGATCGCACCGATCCGGGCAAAGATCAGCCCGCCGGCCCAGACCTGATCGGCGGTGGCATAGGGCTCCACAGTGGCCCTACATGCCCGCGATGCGCGCGGCGATCGACGTCATGAAGCTGCCCAGCAGTCCCCCCATCAGCGGCAGGAACAGCAGCAGGGAGATGAAGATGGCGATGATCTTGGGCGCATAGATCAGGGTCTGCTCCTGGATCTGGGTCAGGGCCTGGAACAGGCCGATGCCCACACCGACCACAAGGCCCACCAGCAGCACCGGCGCGCACAGCTGGATCGTCAGCCAGAGGGCGTCACGACCCACATCCAGAACTTCCGCACCGTTCATCGCACACTCCCGTTCCGGCCAACCGTGGCCGGGAAACCAGGCAGAAAATGCCGGGAGCGTGGTTAATGCGAGGTTAGGGAAACGACATCTCCCCGTGGATGTTTCTGCGCGCTAGACAGGCCGGATGCGCGCCATCGACCTCGACCCGACCGATATTGACGGCCTGACCCGCGCGGCCGACGCCGGCGAGGGGGCTGCAGCCCTGCGCCTGGCGGTCCTGAGCGGTCTGGGCCTCGGTCGGCCACAGGACTGGACGGAAGCCCTGAAACGGCTGGACCAGGCTGTCACCGTCGGCCACCCCGAAGCGCTCGTCCAGAAGGCCCTGCTCGCGCCAGGGGGCGGTGCTGTCGACCTGACAGCCTGGCTCACGCCACCGGCCTGGACCGTGCTGTCGGAACGACCCCATATCCTGAGCCTGTCCGGTTTCGTTGCGCCGGACATCTGCGATCATCTCATCGCCCGGGCCCTGCCACATCTGGCACCTGCGGAGGTCTATGATCCGGCGACCGGACTGGGCCGGGTGGAGCGCCAGCGGAGCAACTCCGCCTTCGCCTTCAACCTCGAGACCACCGATCTGGTGCTGGTGCTGCTGCGCGAGCGGATCGCCCGCACGGCGGGGCTTCCATCCACGGGGCTCGAGCCCAGCCAGGTGCTGCGCTATGGCGTGGGCGAAACCTTCGACTGGCACGTCGACTGGCTCGATCCGGACATCCCGGGCCAGGCCAGCGATCTGGCGGCGCGCGGCCAGCGGATCGCAACGCTGCTGCTGTACCTGAACGACGATTTCGAGGGCGGGGAGACGGCCTTCGAGAGCGGGGGCCTCCGCCATCGCGCGCGCCGGGGCGATGCCCTGATGTGGGCCAATACCCTGCCCCAGGGCGGGGTCGACCGGTCCACCCGCCACGCCGGCCTGCCCCCGATCCGCGGCGAGAAATGGGTGCTGTCCCAGTGGATGCGACCCGCCCCGCGCGTCTGATCCGGCTGGCGTGGTCCTTGCGAAATCCGGGCTGATACGGGCCTGGGAGGGCTTGACCCATGGCCTGGACCGCAATTTCGACCCGAAACGAGACACCCCCCATCGCCCGCGGTGGCTGGCTGGATGCCCTGCGGTTCATCGTGGCATCGCTGATCATCCTGCATCACTTCCAGGCCGCTGGCCCTCATTCGCTCGCCGAACTGGTCCATCCGGTGTTCGAGCGCGGCGGGTTCCTGCTCACGAATTTCTTCCTGATCGATTCCGGCTATGTCCTGATGCGGGTCTATGGCTCGGCTGTCGCCTCCAGGCGGATTGGAGCCGGAGACTTCTTCTCAAAGCGCGTCCTGCGGGTCTATCCGGCCCACGTGATCATGGGCCTGAGCCTCGTGGCCCTGGTGCTCGTCAGCGGGCTGGCCGGTCTGGCCCCCCGCAATCCCGAATGGTTCCGCTGGGACCAGCTGCCGGCCCAGCTCCTGCTGGTGCAGTCGTTCGGCATCCCCGGCGGTCTGGGCTGGAACGCGCCCAGCTGGTCGGTATCGGCCCTGATCGGCTGCTACCTGGCCTTTCCGTGGATCCTGCGCGCCCTGATGCGGCTGGGGCCCTGGAATGCGCTGGCGATCGCCATCGGCTTCTATCTTCTGGCCAATGCCCTGACCTGGCTGCTCCTCGATTATCCCGTCTACCAGATGCCGCTGATGTACGGGTTCATCCGCGCCCTGCCCCTGTTCGTGCTGGGGATGGGGCTTGCGGTGTTCTCGGAGCGGGTTTTCGTGGCGCCGAAACTGGCGGCATGGATCGGCATCGGAGCGGCCGTTGCGCTGGCCGGCGTTCAGTATTTCGACAAGCACGCCCTGATCTCGCTGACCCTGATCTCGCTGATCATCCTCGCGGCGGGAGCCTTGCCGGTGAACCGGCCTTCGAAATGGGTGGAAAAGGCCGCCGTCGTGTCCTTCGCCATGTTCATCAGCAATGAAGTGGTCCGCATCTCCTGGTTTGGCGTCGCCAACGTCGCCATCGCCCGGCTCGGCCTGTCCGAGCCCGTGCAGTGGGTGATCTGGGGCCTGGGCGTGGTGGCGGCGTTCGTCTTTGCGTGGGTCTTCCACAGCCTGATCGACGACCCGCTCCAGACCCGTATCAAGGCATGGCTGAAGAGGCCGCAGTCACGCCCGGCTGCCCGGGTCGGTCCGGTGGTGTCGCTGGAAGGCTGATCGGGCGTCTGCTGACGTCAGATCGGCATCCGCATGATTTCCTGATAGGCGGAAATGACCTGGTCGCGCACGGCCACCACAGTTTGCAGCGAAGCTTCGGCGCTTGAGACGGCGGTGACGACGTCAATCATTGATCCCTGTCCCTGGATCGCCATACCCATCTGGGTCTCGGCGGCACGCGAGGACTGGACCGTGTCGGCCATCACATTCTGCAGCAGTTCGCCGAAGCCGGGCTGGGCGACGGGTGCGCCCGCGCCGGTGGCCATGCCGCCACCCTGAACGGCCGCATAGGCCTTGGCCGCCATGATCGGGTTCATCAGCCGGGCTCCTAGCGTTTCAGGATGTCGAGGGTGCGGCTGGCCATGGTCCGCGCCGTCTCGATGACGTTCAGATTGGCCTCGTAGGCCCGCTGCGCCTCGCGCATGTCCATGGCCTCGATCAGGGTGTCGACATTGGGCCGCAGGACATAGCCGTCGGCATTGGCCGCCGGATGAGACGGGTCATAGTCCTGGCGAAAGTCCCGCTGATCGGGGCGGACCTCGGCCATGGCGACACCGGTTGCGCCATTCACGTTGCGCGCCTCGAAGACCGGGATCTGGCGCCGGTAGGGCGTACCGCCCGCCTCCCGTGCGGTCGATTCGGCGTTGGCGATATTCTCGGCGATGACGCGCATCCGGCTCTGCTGCGCCTTGAGGGCGCTGGCGGCGACGGCCATGGCATCATTGCGGGGGGATATAGACTGGGGCATCGGTCAGGCCTCTCTCAGCCCGCGCTCGGTTTGCGCGTCGCCATGCGAATCATGTCCATGGACTTGGTGTACATGCCGATGGCCGCGTCATAGGCCATGCGGCTCTCGGCCATCTTCAGCATCTGTTCCTCGACCACGACCGAATTGCCGTCGAGCGTGGTCTCCGAATCAGGCGTCTTGTCAGACTTGAACCGGGCTACGGGCCCGTTCGCCGACGGCAGGTGGGCAGCACTGGTGCGCACCATCGTCAGGCCGCCGCCTTCGCGCAGCGCTCTGGCAAAGTCCGTCGGAGCCTTCAGATCGCGCGCCACGTAACCGGGCGTGTCGGCATTGGCCACGTTCTGGGCGACCACCTGCTGGCGCGCGTCCAGCCAGGTCATGCGACCCTTGATCTGGTTCAACAGCGGGATATTGGCGAAGCCCATAGGCAGAAAATGCCGCCTGCATGGTTAATGAAGCCTTATCTCAACGCGACGTTAACCACGATCGTTGAAGTCTTGCCTCGGCTGACCGCCCTGTTCGCGGTTCTTCGGGGCGTCCCTGCATCATGAACCTGATCGACCTCGCACGTGCGATTTTCGGCCTGGCCTTCGTTCTGGGCCTGATCGGCCTGTGCGCGTGGGCGGCCCGTCGCTATGCGCCGCAGCTGATGGCCCGGATGTCTGCCGAGCGAGGCGAGCGCCGGATGCAGGTCGTAGAGACCCTGGTGCTGGATCCGGCGCGCCGGCTGGTGCTGGTGAAGATCGATTCGGAAGAACGGCTGATCCTGCTGGGTGAAGGCAGGGAGCTGATCGAACCGCGCGGGCCGGGAACACCGAAATGAAGGCGCGCTCCGCTCCCAAGAGGGCGATCATTGGCTGGCCGACCCGCGACGAGCTGAAACGCGCGTTCTTCCTGTCCCTGCTGGCCACCCTTTTCTGCTGGCTGTGGCCTCTGGCGGCCCTTGCCCAGGACGTGGCTGCATCCGGCTCTGCCATCAATGTTGACCTGGGCACCGGAGCCGGCCTGACCGAGCGGGTGGTGCAACTGGTCGGGCTGATGACCGTCCTGTCGCTGGCGCCCTCGATCGTCATCATGACCACCAGCTTCGTGCGAATCATCGTCGTGCTGTCGCTGCTGCGGACGGCGCTGGGCATGCAGCAATCTCCGCCCAATGCGGTTCTGGTGTCCCTGGCCCTGTTCCTCAGCGCCATCATCATGGCCCCCACCTGGCAGGACGCCTATGATTCGGGCATCCGTCCGCTGATGGATCAGCAGATGGAATTGCCGCAGGCGTTCGATCTGGCGTCCGAACCGGTCAAGGTCTTCATGCTGGCCCAGGTCGATCAGGACGACCTCGCCCTGTTCACCCGGCTGAGCCAGATTCCGGCCCCGACCGAGATTACCGAACTCCCCCTGCGGGTGGTCATTCCAGCCTTCATGATCAGCGAGCTGAAGACCGCCTTCGAGATCGGATTTCTCCTTTTCGTTCCGTTTCTTGTGATCGATCTGGTGGTCGCCAGCGTGCTGATGTCCATGGGCATGATGATGCTGCCACCGGTGGTCATTTCGCTGCCGTTCAAGCTGATCTTTTTCGTGCTGGTCGATGGCTGGCGACTGGTCGCGGGCAGCCTCGTCGAGAGCTTCCAGCGTGCCTCCGGCTCCGGATAGTTCCCGCCCTCACTGACATTTAGACATCTGGCGACTTGCCAAGACGCTGCAAACGCGTGTTGATCCGTCCGTCTTCGCTCTGTATCGGGCGACATTTTTGGAAACGACCATGACCACGCAAGCTGAACTCATCGCCGCCGTCGCCAAAGACGCCGGTGTTTCGCAGGCCGACGCCGGCAAGGTGCTGACCGCGATCGTCGAGAATATCCACGCCAGCCTGAAGGCGGGCGGCGACGTTCGCATCTCGAACCTTGGCGTTTTCGACACCGCTGACCGTGCCGAGCGCGAAGGCCGCAACCCCGCCACGGGCGCGACCATCAAGATCGCCGCCTCCAAGGCCGTGCGCTTCCGCGTTTCGAAGCCGCTCAAGGACGCCGTGAACGGCTAGACCCTGTTTCAGGCCGCTGCGGCGGCCGCAGGTTGAGGACGGGCGGGTGCCGGCGCAGCAGCGTTGGCCCCGCCCGTTTTTGCTTTCGCCGTCTTTTCACGCAGCGACGTCTTCATCGCATTGACCCAGCCGGTAAAGGTATCGGCATTGGCGGTCAGGCCGGCGAAATCGCCTGCTGCCGCCGGACCCTCCATCCCGTCCAGGCCATCCAGGGCAATCCTGACCGAGGCCGGTGCCCGGGCCCGCTCGACGAACGGCATGTAGTTCCGCGAAAGCCGCGTCAGGCCTGCGCGGTCCTGCGCCAGTGAATAGCCCACGCCCGCGCGAATCAGCCGGCTTTCTTCCTCGGCCGTCAAAGGACTGGCCGTATCGCGGAACCGCTCGCCCAGCCGTGATTCGTACAGCGCAGCCGCCCCGGTCCAGTCCGACTTCTTCCACAGGATCTCGGCACGAACGTCGCGGGCGGCCGGGCTCTGGTCATTGCCCAGAACCTCCAGCGCATGGTCTGTGCGGCCCAGTTCCATAAGCGCGCGTGCCTCAAGCCCCCGCCGTTCGGCTGTCAGGGCACTGGGCAACAGCGTGGTTCGCGACGCCCACAGGGCCTGCAGGGCCGGTTCGGGCTGGCGGTCCATAAGATAGACTGTGGCAAGGTCGGTCGCGACCTGGGCCTTGGCCACGCCCTCGAGCCGGTTCTCGACCTGGTGCTTCAGGAGTTCGGCCGCCTGGTCCAGAAGGTCGACATCGATCAGTCTTCGCGCCAGCCGACGGACCATCTCGTCACCGTCGGCACCGACGGGGGTCAGTTCCCGGAAATCATAGAACAGCCCCAGTGCCTGCACCGGCTG
The DNA here is from genome assembly GCA_003241825.1 of Alphaproteobacteria bacterium. Lineage (GTDB taxonomy): Bacteria > Pseudomonadota > Alphaproteobacteria > Caulobacterales > Caulobacteraceae > Brevundimonas. The sequence goes on along the minus strand of QBLX01000023.1, from coordinate 822 downwards.
CAGGCCGTCAGCTGCGCCGTCGAGGAACATGGCCCTGAAGGCGTTCGCGAGGTCCGCCTGCAGTTCGGTGCCGCCCGGCATGGTGGCCAGACGGCTGCCTGCACCCCGAAGAGCCTCGAGAGCTTCGCGATAGCGCCCCTGGGACAGGTACAGCCCGCCAAGGGTCCGGATCACGGCCAGCTCGGTCGCGTCGCCGCGCCAGCGCCATTTCAGGGACTCGAGTTCAGCCGCCGCCGCATCGGGCTTCATCGTGCCCTTGGCCAGCTCCAGCTTGACCACGCCCAGTTTGGCCGGCGTCGCAATCCCGTCCATCGGGGTGCGGGCCACCGCCTTGTAGATCGCCAGGGCCGTATCACTGCGGCCGTCCTTCTCGAACAGCTGGGCCTGGACGAGACGGGCTGCCAGCTGGTCGACGGCCGGGGCGTTCTGGGCAAAGACATAGTCCAGCAACTCGCGCGCGCCCGCCAGATCGCCGGTCTCTAGCGCGGCCATGGCATGAGCGGTTCCGAACCGGGCCCTCCATTCGGCCGGGAACTGGTCGATGACCGCCGCGCCCGCGGAAAAGTCCTGTCGTGCCTCGACCCACTCACCCTGGTTGGCGGCCAGATAGCCCTGCCAGACCCGGGTCGAGGGGTCGCCGGCCAGCGAGCCTGCGGAAAAGTCGGCGGCCGCTTCCTCCAGTCGCCCGATCGAGGCCCGCGCCGCGCCGCGCAGACCGCGCAGTTCGGGCTCGCCCTGAAGTCCCGGCGACTTGTTGACCAGGGCGGTGATGCCGCCGCTCGCCTCGATATGGCGGGTGCCATGGACACCGGTCCTGCAGGT
>QBLX01000022.1:26921-35664 GCA_003241825.1 Alphaproteobacteria bacterium | reverse complement strand
CCCCCAATATCGCTGACGTGCTTCGGGATGTGCCGGGGGTCTATGCCCAGAAGAAATGGGGCGGCGACGTCCGTATCTCGATCCGGGGCTCGGGGATTGGCAATGCCAACCATCTGCGCGGCCTGTTCGTGTCGCAGGATGGCATTCCGTTCAACGAGGCCGATGGCTTCGGCGACGTCCAGATGGTCGACCCGCTGCTGGCCCGATACACCGAGGTCTACAAGGGCGGGAACGCGTTGCGCTTTGGCGGGGCCCTGCTGGGCGGGGCCGTCAATCTGGTCACGCCGAATGGCAGCACGATCGGTGACACAGCGAGCCTTCGCGCCGATTTCGGATCCTGGAAGACGGGCCGGCTGCATGCCGAGATCGGTGGCGTTCGCGGCGACTGGGACGGGTTCCTGGGCGTCACAGGGACAACGGCCGAGGGCTGGCGGCAGAACTCGGACGGGCAGCAGCAGTATGTGACCGCCAACATCGGTCGGAGCTTTGGCGAGGACCGCGAAGCGCGACTGATCGTGCAGGGGGCCTATATCCATCAGCAGATCCCGGGTGCCCTGACGCTCGCCCAGGCCCTGAACACGCCGGTCATGGCGGCTCCGGCCAATGTGGCCAACGACTATCAGCGTGACTATGCCTCGGTGCGCACCACACTCTCGACCCGCTGGCGGCTGAGTTCAGACCTGCTGTTCGAAGGCGCGGTCTATGGCACCTGGAAGGATCTGCACCACCCGATCTTTCAGGTCATCGACCAGCAGAGCCGCAACTATGGTGCTTTCGGCCGGCTGGACTGGGAGGGCCGCCTGTTCGGGCTCCGGGCCGATGCTTTCGGGGGGGGCTGGTACCGGGTCGGTGATCTGGATGCCCAGCAGTTCGTCAATGTGCGGGGCTCCAGCGGAAATCGTACGGCCCGGGCTCGCCAGAATGCGAAGGCGCTCGACGTCTTTGGCGAGGGCCGCCTGTTCGTCACGGACCGCGTTGCCATCGTTGCTGGTGGCTCATGGGGTCGGGCCGAACGGGATTTCCAGAGCTTCGTCGTCCCCGGCGTGGCCTCGACCTTCAACCTGACCCGGGGGAAGGACTACGACTGGTTTGCCCCCCGTTTCGGCCTGTTATGGCAGAGCGAGTCCGGCGCGCAGGCCTATGCCAATGTCACCCGGTCGATCGAGCCTCCGAATTTCGGCTCCCTGTCACCGACCGTGGGCGGCTTTGCCCCGATCGAGGCCCAGGAAGCCTGGACCTGGGAAGCGGGTGTGCGGGGCCGGACGAGCCAGTTCTCGTGGGATATGGCGGTCTATCGGGCAGAACTCGACAATGAGCTGCTGAATTTCGTCGTCAATCCGGCACTGGGCATCCCGGCGGCTACCTTCAATGCCGGGCCAACGGTACATCAGGGGATCGAGGCCGGGCTGGATTGGCGGTTTGCTCCCGGCTGGCGCCTGCGCCAGACCTACACCCTGTCCGACTTCTTCTTCGAGAATGACCTGGCCTACGGCGACAACGATCTGCCCCTGGTGCCCCCCCATCTCTATCGCGCCGAACTCCGGTACGACCATCCGTCGGGCTGGTTCATCGCCCCGGCCATCGAGACGACACCGTCGGACTCATGGCTGGACTATGCCAATACCTTCAAGGTGCCGGGATACACGATCGTGAACCTGGGTCTCGGATGGAATCTGGACGAGCGGGTCAGCCTGTCTGTCGATGCCAGGAACCTGCTGGATGAGCGGTACGTGTCGAACTTCAATGCTGTGACGAACGCCCGGACGGCATCGACAGCTGTCTTCTGGCCCGGCGAAGGGGTTTCGGCCTTTGTCGGTCTGAGGTTTGCATACTGATGGCGACGTCTGACAAATCTGAAGCGGCGTCGCCCGCTCCAGGCCCGCTCTCAGGGGCCTATCGCACCGTCTGGCGCTGGCATTTCTATGCCGGACTTCTGGTCCTGCCATTCCTCATGCTGCTGGCGCTGACCGGCGGGGTCTATCTGTTCAAGGACGAGATCGACGGGGTCCTGTGGCGGGACATGGCGAGGGTTGAGGCGCGTGCGGGGACGGCTTCGCCGGATCGCTGGGTGGCGGCAGCCGAGGTGGTGACCGGAGGCGAGGCGCGTTCGGTGCGTGTCCCTGCCCGTCCGGACGCGGCCGTCCGGGTCGTCGTCAATGATGCAGAGGGTCAGGGGCGGATCGTCTTTGTCGACCCCCATGATGCCCAGGTCACAGGGGTGACCGGACAGGTCGGGGTCACCGAGACGGTCAAACAGCTCCACAGTCTGGAGTTCTTTGGCCCGGTGATGAACGTCTGGGTCGAGATCGTGGCCGGATGGGCCATCATCCTGTTCGCCACGGGCATCTTCCTGTGGTGGCCAAGAGGGCGGGATGTCGGCACGGTCTCGATCAAGACCGCCGGGACAGCCCGGAGACCCTTCTGGCGGGACCTGCATGCCATTACCGGGCTCTATGCCGGAGCCATCATCGTGTTCCTCGCCATGACGGGGATGCTGTGGTCGGCGGTCTGGGGCGACCAGTTCATGGGGACGGTCCGGGCCAACGGACTGGGTCGGCCCCCTGCCCCGGTCGCGACAGACTGGCAGCACGCCGAACATGGCGACAAGCCGGTCGGAACGGGCTGGCTGATGGACGGGATGGTTCTGCCGGCGCCAGCCTCGGGGGAGCAACAGCTGTCGCGGGTGGTGGCGACCGCGCGGGCCGAGGGCATGGCCCTGCCCTTCACGGTCTCCATCCCGAAATCCGGCGATGTGACCTGGACCGTCGCTCACGAGGCCCGGCGGGTCCAGGACGCCCGAAGCCTTTACGTCGACGGCGGGACGGGCGTGGTCAGGGCCGACATCGGCTACAGCCAGTTCGGTATCGGGGCCAGGGCGTTCGAGTGGAGCATCTATACCCACCAGGGCACCCAGTACGGCCAGATCAACCGGATCGTCATGCTGTCAGGCTGTATCGCGGTCTGGCTGCTGGGGATCAGCGCAGTGGTGATGTGGTGGAAGCGCCGTCCGAAGGGCCGTCTCGCAGCACCGGTCGCACCGCCCGGTGCGCGCGCCAAGGTCGCAGTTCTCGGCATCGTCTTGCCGCTGTGTATTCTCTATCCTCTGACCGGCCTCAGTCTTCTGGTGGCCGTCCTGCTCGACCGGGCAGTGGCGGCGATCAGCGGGCGGGGCGGGCAAAGCCGGAAAGTCATCTCATGAAGCGTCTTCTGATCCTGTCGGCCGACCGGGCAACAGCCGCCTGTTCCCCCTCGGCCGAGACATCGGCTGATCTGGCCGTCGTCAATGTGACCGGGGCCATCTGTCGTCCCACGCCGGAAGGGCGGCAGGTCACGGGCTGCTACCTGACCCTGACGGCCAGCCGCGACGACACCCTCATGACCGCCGAGAGCCCGGCGAGTGCGCTCGCCCAGGTCCATGAGAGCAGCATGGAGAACAATATGATGGTCATGTACGAGGCCAAGGCGGGCCTGCCCCTGCCCGCCGGTCAGGCCGTGTCCCTGGCTCCGGGCGGCAATCACATCATGCTGCTGGGCGTGAAGGAGCCTCTCGCCGCAGGGGATACCGTGCCCCTGACCCTGACATTTGCCTCCGCAGGGCCTGTCGAGGTCGAGGCCAGCGTGGGGCAACCGGCCCTGCCTGAAGGCAAGATGGATCACAGCGGACACTGACCGCACGCCCCTGTGAAGGGCGAGCCTGACAAACCGGTTCGAACCGGCTAAAGGCTCGCGCCTCACAAGACCGACCATGACGCCCTGCGCCGTGGCTGCACCAGGAATACCATGGCTCTGAAAGTCGCGATCGTCGGCCTGCCCAATGTCGGCAAGTCCACCCTGTTCAACGCCCTGACCAAGACGGCTGCAGCTCAGGCAGCCAACTATCCGTTCTGCACGATCGAGCCGAACACCGGCGACGTCGCCGTGCCCGAGCCTCGCCTGGAGGCGCTGGCCGAGATCGCGGGCTCCAGGGAAATCATCCCGTCGCGGATCACCTTCGTCGATATCGCCGGACTGGTGCGTGGCGCATCTAAGGGCGAGGGTCTGGGCAACCAGTTCCTGGCCAACATCCGCGACTGCGATGCCGTGGCCTTTGTGGCGCGCTGTTTCGTCGATGACGACATCACCCATGTCGAAGGTCGCGTGGACCCGGTCAGCGACCTCGAGATCATCGAGACCGAACTGATGCTGGCCGACCTCGAAAGCCTCGAGAAGCGGGTCGTCAACGTCGAGAAGAAGGCCAAGGGCGGCGACAAGGAGGCCCAGACCACCCTGCGGCTGATCAATGCCGCCCTGACACCCCTGCGGGCCGGCAAGCCTGCGCGTGTGGTCGAGGTGAGCAAGGAGGACGAAAAGGCCTGGCACATGCTTCAGCTGCTGACGTCCCTGCCCGCCCTCTATGTCTGCAATGTCGACGAGAACTCGGCCGACAAGGGCAATGAATACTCCGACCGGGTCGCAAAGCGCGCCGCAGAGGACAATGCCAAGTCCGTCGTGATCTCGGCCAAGATCGATTCCGAACTGGCAGTCCTCGACCCCGCCGAACAGGCCGAGTTCCTGGAAAGCATGGGCCTGGAAGAGCCCGGCCTGACCCGGCTGATCCGCGAAGCCTATGCCCTGCTGGGCTTGCAGACCTATTTCACGGTCGGACCCAAGGAAGCCCGTGCCTGGACCATCCACGTCGGCGACACGGCTCCGCAGGCGGCGGGCGTGATCCATACCGACTTCGAGAAGGGGTTCATCCGGGCCGAGACCATCGCCTACGAGGACTTCGTCGCCCTGCGCGGCGAGGCCAGGGCCCGCGAGGCGGGCAAGCTGCGCGCCGAGGGCAAGGCCTATGTCGTCAAGGATGGCGACGTCATGAATTTCCTCTTCAGCGGCTGACGCACGGCCTCTGGCCTAAGGCACCGGCAGGGCTGGTGCCTTTGCCGACGTATCGCCCAGTGTCGTGCATTTGGTCAGGGTGACGGGGTCACCCTGACGCTCCAGCCAGGTCAGGCTGAGCACCTGGCCGGTAACGGCCATCCCGACCCGCTCGGTCCGGACACCGCTGCCGGTCTGGCACCGGAGGGTCGCGTCGTAACCATTGATGCCCTGGTCGACAGAGGCGATCGCGCACCGGTTCCCGTTGCCGTCGAACCGCATCGGCGTGATCTCCAGAATTCGCTCGCCCGCAGCTTCGTCAGCGCACCAGCGGGCATCTTCGGACCACCGACCCACGAAGCTTGTCGGACCGGTGCCGGGCATGGCCCCTGCCCCTGCAGCACCCGTGCCGACCCCCGGGGCGGCCATGCCGGGGGTCTCGATCGCCGGAGCAGGCTCGGTCGGCGGATTGACGGCAGTTTCCTGCCCACAGCCGGCCAAGAGGGCGATCGAGAGCAGGAGTCCGACGGCGAGGTCCGGTCTGGTCATGGGCACCGAACGCTTGCCATGCCGGGTGGTTCGATTACTGCCGCGCGCCGTCACTGAGGGCGCGGGTGCCGCCGAACTCGGATGTCCGCTTCCAGGTCGGCCATTCGTCGCCATTGGCGAGGTCGAGCGCCAGACGATACAGCAGGGTCAGGTTCTCGACCGCCGAGCGCAGGTCCCAGTCCGGCGACCACTCATCGGAGACCTTGTGATAGTCGGCGCGGAAGCGGGCGTCATAGGCGGGCTTGCCCACCTCGATCCCGCCCTCGTCCAGATCGACACCATGCCAGGTCATCAGGGCCGGGACCCCGGCGCGCACGAACGGGAAATGGTCCGAGCGGGTATAGAACCCCTGCTCCGGCTGGCCGTCGTCGGTGACATAGCGTCCCTCGGCCTCGGCCAGAACCTGCAGCTTGTCCTCGAGGGTGTTCTGCCCCTTGCCGAAGATCGGCAGGTCCCGCGTCGGTGCCGACAGCGGCAGCATGTCAATATTGATGTCGGCGACGGTCGTCTCGAGCGGATAGACGGGGTTGGCGACATAGCCATAGGCCCCCAGCAGACCCATTTCCTCGGCCGCCATATGGGCAAAGACGATGGTCCGCTTTGGCGCGGGGGCGGCCTTCAGCTGGCGGGCCATTTCCAGGATGCCCACCGTGCCCGAGGCATTGTCCCAGGCCCCGTTGTAGATGTTGTCCTCGGTGGTGGAGACGGCGCTGGCGTGGTCGGCCCCGACGCCGACGTGATCCCAGTGCGCCGAAAAGACGATGGTTTCGTCCGGCTGTTCGGTGCCGGTGATCCTGGCCAGCAGATTGTGCGTGCGCAGGGTGTCGATCGTCTCGGCTGCAGCGACCGTCAGACTGACACCGGTCAGTGGGACAGCCTTGAAGTCCCCGGTCGCCGTATTGGTGAGAGCCGCCATGTCGAGGCCCGCTGCGGTGGCCCACAGACCGGCCAGATCCTGGTTGATCGCGCCGCTGAACTCCAGATCCGCAGCACCCGGTGACAGGGTCCGCTGCCGGTTGTTGAACTGGCCCATCCGCTGCCAGCCTGCATCCGTCGAGGCTACGGGCAGCATGGTGATGATCCCGACGGCTCCGCGCCGGAACGCTTCGTCAGCCTTGTACCAGCCGTTGTTGTAGGCAGTCGGATAGGCCCCGTTGAACCGCTCGGTTACACCTTCGGCCGTGGGCTCTCCGGCCAGGACGATGACGACCTTGCCCCGCACATCGACGTCGCCATAGTCGTCCCACGACCGCTCGGGCGCATGGATGCCATAGCCGGCAAAGACCAGGCCGGCATTCTCGACCCGGGCCTGACCGTCATTGGTGGCCGCGCGAAGGTTGATGTCGGTGCCCGGCTGAAGGGTGTGCATCGTGCCGTCCGGAGCGGTCCAGCTGGCCGAGGCCGAGCCTGCGACAGGGGTGTAGCGCTTCAGGTCGATCGGCTGCAGCCACTGACCGTCAGGCCCGCCCGGTTCCATTCCCATCGCTTCGTACCGGGCCTGCAGCCAGTCGAGAGTCTTCTTCTCGCCCTCGGTGCCCGGATAACGACCGAGGAAATCATCGGCGGAGATGGTGCGGATCTCGTCCGACATCCGCTCGGCCGAGAAATCCTGTGACAGGGCGGTGCCGGCAGACAGAAGGAGGGTCGCGGCAGACACGCCACACAGGATTCGACGCAACATGAGGTCTCGCTTTTCGAAGGTTTCGGCCGGCACATTAGGCATCCGGCCGAACCGCGTCCCTTACGGTTTTGTCATCAGGCGGGCTTCAGGTCGCGGACGTAACGCTTCCAGTTCTGCACATAGTGTTCGGCCGAGCCTTCCAGCGCCGCGATCTGGCCGGGTTCGAGCGCCCGAACCACCTTGCCCGGCTGTCCCATCACCAGAGAACCGTCAGGGATGACCTTGCCCTCGGTGATCAGGGCATTGGCACCGATCAGGCAGTTCCGGCCGATCTTCGCCCGCCCCAGCACGACGGCACCGATGCCGATCAGGGTGTTGTCGCCGATCTCGCAGCCATGGAGCATGGCCATATGCCCGACGGTGACGCCGCGACCGATGGTGAGGGGCTCACCTGCGTCGGTGTGCAGGACGCTGCCGTCCTGGATATTCGAATTCTCCCCGATCGTGATCGGGTCGTTGTCCCCGCGCAGCACCGCACCGAACCAGATGCTGGCCCCCGGCTTCAGGATCACATGGCCGACGACAGTGGCGTTTGGCGCTATCCAGTATTCGCCCTCCGCTGGAAGCACCGGAGACTTGTCACCCAGCGTATAGATCGTCATCACATCACCGTCATAACTTCAGAAAATGAGGCCTTTAAGCCTCTGTAAACCACGCTAGCATCAGGGTGTGTTTGCGATTCGAGGCCACTCCTTCTGGCCCCGGATCGGTAGCCGGATCAAGCCCGGTCCGGCCAGGCCAAAGGGAGACGCGAGTGTCGCGTTGGGTTCGGCGGTGGGTTTACCCACTGGAAGCTGGTTCTTCTCCCGACCCCGGATGTGGCGTCTGCGCCTCCGCTCTCCTCCCCGATACAGCTCGAGGCGTTGCCATTCCGGCAGCGCCTTTTTTCTTGTCCAGCGCCGACCGGGCCCTCCGGACGGCGTCTCCCCAAGCCATGAGGCCGTGATGACCAAGCGTGCAGCCATCAAGCGTCAATCTCGCGAAGGCGGAGCCTTCGACGGACCCGACTATGGTCAGGATTCCAAGGTGCGGCGCCTGCCGACCGCCTCGAACCGCGGCTGGTCGCCCCATCCGTCGAACGACGATCGCGAACAGGGCTACCTCAAGACGCTGAAACCCAAGTCCGAGGGGCAGGCTGCGCTGCTGAACGCCATCGACTCTTCCAACCTGTGCGTGGCGCTCGGGCCTGCAGGCACCGGCAAGACCTATCTGGCCGTCGCCAAGGCCGTCGAGGCACTCGAGGCCGGCAAGGTCGGCCGCATCGTGCTGAGCCGCCCTGCGGTCGAGGCCGGGGAGTCGATCGGCTTCCTGCCCGGTGCCATGGAGGACAAGCTGGCCCCCTATCTGCGGCCGCTCTACGACGCCCTGTCGGATCGCCTGACGATGAAGCGGGTCGGAGCCCTGATGGCCGAAGGCCTGATCGAGATTGCGCCGGTGGGATACATGCGCGGTCGCACGCTGAACAACGCCTTCATCGTCATCGACGAGGCCCAGAACTGCACCTACGTCCAGCTCAAGATGCTGCTGACCCGGCTGGGCTGGCATTCGACCATGGTGGTCACCGGCGACCCCGGCCAGACCGACCTGCTGCCCTCGCTGTCAGGCCTCGCCGACATCGCGGCGCGGCTGGAAGCCGTGCCGGAAATCTCCGTGGTT
>QBLX01000022.1:24708-26911 GCA_003241825.1 Alphaproteobacteria bacterium | reverse complement strand
GGCCGAAGGCGACATCGTCCGTCATCCCCTGGTCGCAAGCATGATCGGGGTGCTCTGAAACGAACCCCTTCTCCCCTTGCGGGAGAAGGAGTCTGGCTGATCTTCCTTCTCCCCTTGCGGGAGAAGGTGGCACGCGCAGCATGACGGATGAGGGGTTTCACCGCTTGTCCGTCATGTCTTTTCCGAAGGTAGCCCTGGAAGCCCGTGCGACCCCTCATCCGCCCCTCCGGGGCACCTTCTCCCGCAAGGGGAGAAGGAAGAAGGGGAGAAGGACCGTCCCTACCCCGCGATCAGGCCGAAGTCGGCGACCTGGCCCATGACGTCGCGGACCTGACCGAGCAGTTTCAGGCGGTTGTCGCGTTCCTCGGGGACGTCGGAGTTGACCATGACGGCGACGAAGAAGTCGTCGACCGGGGCCCGGAGGCCGGCCAGCGCGCGCATGGCTGCGGCGAAGTCCTCGGCGGCGACGGCGGCTTCCACATCCATCCGTGCCCGCTGGACCGAAGCGGCCAGCGCCTGTTCCTGCGGAAGGACAAGGCGGTTCATGTCCACCATGCCGGTCGGGATCGGCCCCTTCTTCTCCTCGGCCTTGAGGATGTTGGACGCCCGCTTGTAGCCCGCCAGCAGATTGGTCCCGTCCTCGGTCGCGAGGAAGGATCGCAAGGCCTCGACGCGGCGGACCAGCATCGTCAGGTCGCAGCCCCCCTCCTTCTGGAGACAGGCGTCGATCACATCGTGACGGATGTCCTGCTCTCGCAGATCGACCTTCAGGCGGTCATGCAGGAACCCTCTCAGATCGTCGCTGAGGGCGGGGTCATGGTCGCGCACTCGTGCGAGCCAGTCCGGACCCGTCGCTTCGGCCGACGCCACCCGCTCGCGCGTTTCGGGACCGTAGATCCCGCCGCGAGCAGCAGTTTCCAGTAGGTCTTTCAGCAGACCCGCATGATCGGGCGAGCTTCCGATCTGGTGGCGAAGGATCTGGACATCGAACAGCCTGTCGATCGAGAACCGGAGTTGATTGGACAGGATGAGCCTGATCGCACCGAGCGCAGCCCGGCGAAGCGCGAAGGGATCCTTGGAGCCCGTCGGCTTTTCGTTGATCGTCCAGAAACCCGCCAGTGTGTCCAGCTTGTCCGCCAGTGCCACGGCCACGGTCAGGGGGGCCGTCGGGACGGTGTCTGCGGGGCCCTGCGGCTTGTAGTGGTCGCGGATGGCGTCGGCGACGGCATCGCCCTCCCCGGCCCGCGCATAATAGCCGCCCATGATGCCCTGCAGTTCGGGGAATTCGCCGACCATGGCAGAGGCCAGGTCGGCCTTGGCGAGACGTGCGGCGCGTTCGGCCTGTGCGGGATCGGCCCCGACCAGCGGCGCGATCTCGCGGGCGAGGGCGGCGATCCGCTCGACACGGTCGGCCATCGTTCCCAGCCTGGCATGGAAGGTCACCCCCTCCAGCTTCTTGAGCCAGGTGTCGAACCCGACCTTGCGGTCCTCGTCCCAGAAGAAGCGGGCGTCGTTCAGGCGCGCGGACAGGACGCGCGAGTTCCCGGCGGCCAGGGCCTTGCCCCCGTCGGAGGCCTCGACGTTGGCGACCACGACGAAATTCGGGGCCAGCCCGTCGCGGGCCGGGTCGCGGACCGCGAAATACTTCTGGTGCACCTTCATCGACAGCCGGATCACCTCCGGCGGCAGGTCGAGGAAGGCCGGGTCCATGTCGCCGAGAATCGGTGTCGGCCATTCGGCCAGGCCCGCAACCTCGTCCAGCAGGCCATCGTCATCGACGAGGACCAGACCGCGATCGGCGCAGACCGCCTTTGCCGCCTCAAGGATCCGCAACCGCCGGTCCACGGCGTCCAGCAGGACGAACTCGCGTTCCAGCCCTGCCCTATAATCAGCGAAATCCTTGACGGTGAAGGGCTGGCCGGAGCCCATGAACCGGTGCCCCTCGGTCACGTCGCCACTCGGGATGCCATCGACATCGAACGGCACAACGGCCCCGTCGAACAGGGCGATGATCCGCTTCAGGGGCCGGACCCAGCGCAGGGTGCCGGAGCCCCAACGCATCGATTTCGGCCAGGGGAAGCCGCGCACGATCTGGTCGACCATCTCCGGCACCACGGCGGTGGTCTGCACGCCCTGCGACGCGACCACGGCGAACCAGACGCCGTCACGATCGGTCAACTGGTCCTTCGTCAGGCCGGTCTTG
>QBLX01000022.1:21974-24698 GCA_003241825.1 Alphaproteobacteria bacterium | reverse complement strand
CGCAGGAAGCCTTCCAGCGCCTGTTCGGGCGCGGAGGTGCGGGGTCCCTTGACCTCTTCCGCCCGATCCGGCGTCGCCGACGGCAGGCCCTCGACGACCAGCGTCAGGCGGCGCGGGCCCGCATAGGTCGTCAGAGCGTCCCATGTGAGACCGGACGCCTTGAGCCGCTCGGTCGCCATCCGCTCCAGATCACGCGCCGCCGCGCCCTGCATCCGCGCCGGGATTTCTTCGGAAAAGAGTTCGATGAGAAGCTGGGGCATCAGGCGGTCGTCCGCTCCTGTTCGACATAGGCGACCGCACAGGCCTTACAGAGGTCCCGGATCCGTCCGATGTAGCTCTGGCGCTCGGCTACGGCGATGGCTCCGCGGGCGTCCATCAGATTGAACAGGTGCGAAGCCTTCAGGACCTGATCGTAGGCGGGCAGGACCAGTTGCTGGCCCTGCGGTCCGGTCATGGCCAGCAGGCGGGTGGATTCGGCCTCCATGTCCTCGAAGCGGCGCTTCAGACCCTCGACGTCATAGCCGTGGAAATTGGCCTGCGACTGCTGCCGCTCGTTCTCGAGGAAGACCTCGCCGTAAGTCGTGCCTTCCTTGGTGAATTTGAGGTCGTAGACGTTGTCGACGCCCTGCACATACATGGCCAGACGTTCCAGACCGTAGGTCAGCTCGCCGGACACGACATCGACCTCGATCCCGCCGACGCCCTGGAAATAGGTGAACTGGGTCACCTCCATGCCGTCGCACCAGACCTCCCAGCCCAGACCCCAGGCCCCCACCGTCGGGTTCTCCCAGTCGTCCTCGACGAAGCGGATATCGTGCAGTTTGGGGTCGATCCCGATCGCCTTCAGCGAGCCCAGATAGAGGTCCTGCAGGTCGTCGGGGTTCGGCTTCAGGATGACCTGAAACTGGTAATAGTGCTGAAGGCGGTTGGGGTTTTCGCCATAGCGGCCGTCACCGGGACGACGCGATGGCTGGACATAGGCCGCCTTCCAGGGCCGGGGCCCCAGGGCGCGCAGCACTGTTGCAGGGTGAAGGGTTCCGGCCCCCACCTCGAGGTCATAGGGCTGCAGGATCGCACAGCCCCGGTCGCCCCAGTATTTCTGGAGGGTGAGGATCAGATCCTGGAAGGTGAGAGGTTCGGACGGTACGGCCACGGGCGTGTCTTTTTGGGCAAAGAGAAAGGCGGCGGACCCTAGGGCCCACCGCCTTCAACTTCAACACGACGCACCCCGCGTCGGTGCGATTAGGCCTGCGGTGCAGGTGCCGGCGTCGGGGTCATCTCACCCTCGGCATCAGCATCGGCCTCGACCGGAGGAGTCCCGGCTGGAGCGGAATCCGCGGGCGTCACTTCATCCGTGACCGGCGTTTCGGGCATTGCGGAATCCATGGCCGGAGCTTCGGTTGCTGGAGCCGCGGCCGCTGGAAGCGCTTCTTCATCGCCCATGGCTGCCTGTGACGCTGCCGGGGTCAGGACCTTGTCGATGATGAACACGGCACCATTCGAGGCATCGATGTCGGCCTGTACGATGGTGGCGTCATCGATCTTCAGGGTCGAACCGGTGCCATCAAGCTGGACCTGCGAGCGGGCTGCGGTCTCGACGCCGCCCTTGGCACCCTGGATCTGGCTCGAGTTCACGTCCGCGACGATCACATGGTACAGCAGCACCTGTCGAAGGTCGTTGATGTTGGCCGGATCCATCAGCCGCGTCCGGTCCGCCTCGGGCAGGGCCGCAAACGCCGCGTCCGTCGGGGCAAAGATCGAGATCGCAGGCTGGGTCTCGAGGGTGTCCGTCAACTGGGCCGCCTCCAGAGCGGCCAGAAGGGTCGTGAACTGGCCGTTGGCCTTCAGGATGTCGATGACATTGCCACCGGCCACCGGGGTCGTCTCGGTGCCCTCGGCCATCGGCTCTGCCGGGGTGGTGGCAGCGGGAGCCGTCTGTTCCGTCGTGGCGGGTGCCGGTGTCGGCGAACCCATGCTGGAGTCCTGCGCAAAGGCGGCAGGTGCAGCGAACAGGGCGATGGCTGCGGTAGCGGTCAGGAGTCGTGTGCGAAGCATGACGAATAATCCTTTTAATCGATGAGGCCGCGCGAACTGGGAGAGCGCGGCCTGTTACTTACCGAAGTGAAAAGCCCTTTCATCGGGACTGGTTCCAGATCGCATCGCGATTTTGTGAACACGCGTTCACGGCAAGGTGATCTCGAGGTTATTAAAAGGCAGGGCCCTCAATACTGACGAAATATCGCCCTAATTCGAGGAATTTGACGTGCCGCCGCCCAGAACACAGGGCGCGATCCACCAGTTCTCGTAACCGGTGTTAAGATGAGCCGCCGCGGCCCGGGCCGAACGCTCGTCGTCGAACACGCCGAACACGGTGGCCCCTGACCCTGACATGCGCGTCAGCCGGACACCCGGGCACGCAGCAACGGCTCGCAGTGCAACCTCGACGCCTGGAGCGAGAGCCACAGCCGGAGCTTCCAGGTCGTTGCGGCATCCCGCCAGCCAGCCGATCACACCCGAAATGGACTGGTTCAGGGGGTCAGAGGGCCGATCCGCCGTGTGTGGAGCGTCGTCGTAGGCGCGATAGACGGCTCCCGTGGGCGAGGGAATGCCCGGGTTGACGAGCACGACGTGCAGAGGCGGGAACGAGGCGACATCGCTGAGGCGCTCTCCGTATCCCTCGGCCCACGCCGTGCGTGCGCGCAGGCACATGGGTCCATCCGCTCC
>QBLX01000022.1:17260-21964 GCA_003241825.1 Alphaproteobacteria bacterium | reverse complement strand
CCGCTCCGACGACACTGGATACGGCTTCCAAGGCCGCCTCATCGAGCCCGAGCCCCAGGGCCGTATTGGCGAGCTTGAGGGCTATGCCAGCGTCGGATGAGCCGCCCCCCAGCCCGGCAGCCACGGGCAGCCGCTTGTCGAGGACGACCCGAAGGCCCGGTTCGCCGATGCCCGCCTTTTCGCCAAGGGCCCGCAGAGCTTTCAGGATCAGATTGTCCCCCTGCGCCGCGGCCCCCGGTTGCGGGAGCAAGGCCCCGAAGGGACCTGTGACCTCCAGTGACAGATGGTCGGACGGCTCGACAGTGACAAGGTCGCCGATATCGGCAAAGGCGACCAGGCTGCACAGGGGATGATAGCCATCCGGCGCGACGGGTCCGACGTGCAGGAACAGATTGACCTTGGCCGGGGCCAGCCCTGTCAGTCGCATCGAGGCGTCAGTTTCCTGCCGCGACCGAGGCAACCCCGGCTGCGCCCGATGTAGTCTCCGCGGACTCGGTTTCAGCCGACACGGGCGTCAGAGGACCGAGGCCCTCGACCAGCTTCTTCTCCACCCCCGCCTTGCGCTCGGCGTCCGGGTCGAGGGTCAGGACGCGGTTCCACTGGAAGCCGGCCTCGCGCTGACGACCCACCTGCCAGTAGGCATCGCCGAGGTGGTCATTGATCTCGGCATTGGCCGGTTCCTTGGCCACTGCGTCTTCCAGCGTGGAAACGGCAATCTCGTACTGGCCCTGACGGAACTGGGCCCAGCCCAGCGAGTCCTGGATATTGCCATCGTTCGGTGCCGCGGCATGGGCGCGGGCGATCATGGCGGCCCCCTCGGCGACCCGCGTCCCGCTGTCGACCCACAGATAGCCAAGGTAATTCAGGATCGTCGGGTTGTTGGGCTGGAGTTGCAGCGCCGCCCAGAGCTCGGCCTCGGCCTCGGGCATCCGCCCGAGGGATTCATAGGCAGCTCCCCGCAGGAAATGGGTCTCGGCACCCTGTCCGGCTCGCGCCAGAACCGGGGCGTTCAGGATGGCCAGGCTTTCGTCATAGCGCTGCAGCTGGAGCAGCATGCCGGCCACCTGCTGGGCCAGTCCGGGATTGTCGGGCATGGCGGCCAGGGCCTTCTCATACTCGCCGAGAGCCTCCTCGAACTTGTCGTCCTGCGCGAAGCTCAGACCGATCTGGGTCCGCGCGATGGCATAGACGAGGGGGTCGTCCTGGCTCACGTCCGCATAGGCCGCGCGGGCAGCCGACGTCAGCCGGGCCTCGGTCAGGGCCTCGCCCAGCTTCATCCGCAGACCATCGGACGGCGCGACACTCAGGGCCATGCGGATATAGACCGCGGCGAACTCTCCCAGGCCCACGCCTCCGAGAACGGCTGCGGAGTTGTTCAGGGCATCGGCCGCACCTTCGCGGATCGTGGTCAGCTTTGGCGGACGGCCACGGGCCCCGGCCCGGGCGATGACAGGCGCAAAGATTGTCCGGCGCCCGGCATCCGGTGCCGCAGCATAGAGAGCCAGAGCGTCTTCACGACGCCCCCGCCGCTCGAGGAAGGCGCCGTATTCGATGCGGAAGATCGTCTGGGTCGGCGCAAGCGCCACCAGCGCCTTGAAGGCTGCGTCCGCCTCGTCATGGCGACGCCGGATCTCCAGCAACTGCGCCTGATTGTAGCGCTGGAGCTGACCGACTTCCGCGCTTGATCCCGGTGCAGGGTCCGCCAGTGCAAGGTCCCAGTCCCCGGCCTCCGCCGCGATCCACGGCGTCACGAGGGTTGCCCCCAGAGCGTGCGGTGGCTGGATCGGCCGAGCCTTCAGACTTGAGAGTGCGTCCCGGGCATCGCCCTGCGCAAATGTCTGGATGACCGAAACCAGCCGCCCTGCCTCACCGATGACCGGAGAAACACCGTCGCCGGCCGGGGCCGTCCGCGCCGCATCATCAAGGTCCCCGCTGATCAGGGACGCCATGAACGTCTGCTGGCGCACCGAGGGCTGTTCCGGCGTCAGCCTCGACACCTCGGCCAGATAGGCAGCGCCCCTCGAGCCTTCGCCATTGGCCAGCGCTGACCGCCCGGCCAGATACAGGCCGTAGGCCGTTCGGCCCTGACTGTTGCGCGGGACCGGGGCCCAGACTTCAGGGATGGGAACAACTGCAGGCGTCGCAGGCGCAGCGGCGGGTATCGTCTGGACATCCGGAACCGTCAGCACGCCCGGCGTGATCGCCGGCGCTGGCGGCTGTGCCTCCTGGGCGAGGGTGGTCGTCGCCAGGGCCAGCGGTGCGACAAAGCCCAGCAGGGCCATTCGGAGGGACTTCATGGGCATGGACGCGAACCTTCACGCTTTGCGATCGGACCGCAAGCGTTACACCCCCTGATGGCCATCACATGTTCGGATAGTTGGGCCCGCCGCCACCCTCTGGCGTCGTCCAGACGATGTTCTGCGATGGATCCTTGATGTCGCACGTCTTGCAGTGGACGCAGTTCTGGGCGTTGATCTGGAAGCGCGGCTCGGACTTCGTCGCCTCGTCCGCATACAGCACCTCATAGACGCCCGCCGGGCAGTAAAGCCGCGCAGGCTCGCCGTATTTGGGCAGGTTCACGCGGATCGGCACCGACGGATCGATCAGCTTCAGATGCGCGGGCTGTTCCTCGGCATGGTTGGTGTTCGAGATGAACACGCTGGACAGCTTGTCAAACGACAGCTTTCCGTCCGGCTTCGGATAGACGATCGGCTTGTGCTTCGAGGCCAGTTCCGTCGACGCGGCATCGGTCTTGCCGTGCTTCTGGGTGCCGAACACCGACAGGCCCGTCAGATGGTTGGTCCACAGGTCGAACAGGCCGGCAGCCCCGCCCAGGGTCGTGCCAAGCTTTGACAACAGCGGCTTCGCGTTCCGGACGGACTTCAGCTCCTTGTAGACCCAGCTATGCTCATAGGCGGCCTGGTACTCGACCAGTTCATCACCCGCGCGTCCCGCCATGACCGCGTCGTAAGCGGCGTCAGCGGCCAGCATGCCGGTCTTCATGGCGTTGTGGCTGCCCTTGATGCGGGGCACGTTCACAAAACCGGCCGAACAGCCGATCAGGGCTCCCCCGGGGAAGCTGAGCTTGGGCACCGACTGGAAACCACCCTCGGTGATCGCCCGCGCCCCATAGGAGATGCGCGTCGCGCCCTCCAGATGCTCGGCGATGGCCGGGTGATGCTTGAAGCGCTGGAACTCGTCGAACGGGGACAGATGCGGGTTCTTGTAGTTCAGGTGAACGACGTAGCCGATGGCCACATAGTTATCGCCGAAATGGTACATGAAACTGCCGCCGCCCGTGTGCTCGTCCAGCGGCCAGCCGGTGGTGTGCTGGGCGAGACCCGGCTGGTGTTTCTCGGGCGGGACCTGCCACAGTTCCTTCAGGCCGATGCCGAACTTCTGCGGCTCCTTGCCCTCGGCCAGCTTGTGGCGGGCGATAATGGTCTTGGCCAGCGAGCCGCGGACGCCCTCGGCGATGAAGACATATTTGCCGTGCAGTTCGATGCCCGGCTGGAAGTCGTCGGTCGGCTGGCCGTGCTTGTCGATGCCGAACACACCGGCGACGACACCCTTGACCCGCCCGGAGGGCTCGTCCCAGACCACATGGCTGGCGGCCATGCCGGGATAGACCTCGACGCCCAGACCTTCGGCCTGTTCGCCCAGCCAGCGGGTCAGGTTCGCCAGCGAAGCAATGTAGCAGCCCTCGTTATGCATCATGGGCGGCAGGGCGAACATCGGCAGCGAAACCTGTCCCATGGGTCCCAGCACCATGAACCGGTCCTTGGTGACAGGCGTCTCGAGCGGGGCGCCCATGGCCTTCCAGTCGGGGAAAAGCTCGGAGAGGGCGCGCGGATCGATGACGGCTCCCGAAAGGATATGACCACCGACCTCGGCCGATTTTTCGAGAACCGCGACCGAAATCTCGGTCCCGGCCTCGGCCGCCTTCTGCTTGAGCCGGATCGCTGCCGACAGACCAGCAGGTCCACCACCGACGATGACGACGTCATATTCCATGACTTCGCGCTCGACGCCCTGCAGCGCTTCCAGCGGGGGCAGATTGTCCAGGATGGCTTCCTGCGCAGCGTTCTCGGTGCCGCCTTCGATCGCTTCCTCGGCCATTCGGCTCTGTTCCTCATCGTGCATAGGGTTTCGACCCTTATCGATAGGTGACGTGACGGCGGTCAAGGCCTATCCCTGTCGCAGACCATGAACGCTGTTTCCGACATTCCCCTCAACCTGGCTGCGGCCGAGAGCCTGCTCGCCTTCTGGGCAGACGCAGGCGTCGATGCGTGTTTCGAGGATGCGCCGGTCGACCGGACCTATGTCGCTCCCCTCGCGGTGAAGGCTGTCGCCAGGGCGACGGCCAATGTCGCGGTGACACCCGATACCTCAGGGTCCGTCGAGGACGCGCGGCGTCGGGCTTCAGCCTGCATGACGCTGGACGATCTTGCCGCTGCGATTGCCGACTTCGAGGGCTGCCCCCTGCGGGAGATGGGAGCGCGCCAGCCGGTCTTTGCACGCGGCAATCCGACGGCTCCGGTCATGATCATCGGCGAGGGACCCGGCGCCGAGGATGATGCGCAGGGCCAGCCGTTCGTCGGCAAGGCCGGACAGTTACTGGACCGGATGATCGCCGCCGCAGGGCTGACAGACAAGGTCTTCATCACAAACACGGTCTTCTGGTGCCCGCCCGGTAACCGCACC
>QBLX01000022.1:0-17250 GCA_003241825.1 Alphaproteobacteria bacterium | reverse complement strand
ACAGGCGATCTGCGCGCCCTTCGTCGAACGCGCTTTCGCGATCCTGAAGCCGGATGTCGTGCTTCTGCTGGGAGCTGCTGCAACGAAATCGGTTCTCCAGACCGAGGAGGGCATCATGAAATTGCGTGGCGAGTGGAAGGAATGGCGGCTGGCCGAGGGGGACATCACTGCCCCTGCCCTGCCGACGCTGCACCCGGCCTTCCTGCTCCGACAGCCCCAGGCCAAACGTGTAGTCTGGTCCGACATGCTGAGCCTGGCAGCCCGGCTGCAGCCTGACGACGCCGTTAACCCTTAAACGATTGCCCCAATGAGGCGAATTCCGCATACTGATCTCTGACGACCAATCGCAGACCGCGCGCCGATCCTGATTCGAGACGGGAGACGTGCAGCACGAAGAGGCCGCCGCTTTGTCATTCAAGTTTCCTCGCGCGCTTCTGGCGCTGGCCATGTCGCTTCCGCTGACGACCGTCGCGGTTGCAGCGCACGCCACCGAGGAAAGCCCCGCCCCTTCCGCGTTTCCCGGGTCGGAAGATGGCCCTGTGGCACTCAGCCCGTCTGATCGCCTTACCTACACGACAGCCTTCGATGCCTTGCGCCGGGGCGATCTGGAGCTGGCACGATCATCGGCCCGACTGGCGAATGATCGCGTGCTGCTGGGTCAGGTCGAGTTCGAGCGCCTGTTTCACCGGTCGCATACGGCGACCTATGATGAGCTGGCAGCCTGGCTGGAGGAGTATTCGGACCTGCCGACGGCTCGCCGCGTCTACAGCCTTGCTCTCCGGCGTCGGCCCGATGGTGCGGCCGAGCCAAAGCGCCCCCGCGGCGTCGGCGGACGGACCTGGGACAGCGTCGTCGACGCCGGTGGTGGATCAGCCGAAGACGACCCCGCCCGGGCCGCGCGCGTCGCCCTGAACAATGACGACCTGTCCGGGGCGGTGATGCTGGGCAGCCAGATCGGCGACTGGTGGACCGTCGCCCTTGCCCATTATCGACTGAATGATTTCGGCTCGGCCTTCGAGGCCTTCGAACGGGTCGCCCTGGACCCGACCGAGGACGCCTGGGTCCGGGCCGGAGCCGCCGTCTGGGCCTCCAAGGCTGCCGGTTTGTCCGGCCGTCAGGATCGCATTCAGGAATATCAGCGCCTTGCAGCGCGCTGGCCTGCGACCTTCTACGGCCAGATCGCCCTGCGCCAGCTCGGCGAGGAGCCGCCGATCGAGAACCTGGGTCCACAGCCCTATCAGCCCGCTGTCCGCCAGGCCGCCTATCAACCCGCAGAGCCCATCGGCGTTGATCTGCGCGAGTTGAATGCCTTCATCCAGGCCGACCCTCAGGCCCGCCGGACGGTGGCCTTCTATGAGGTCGGGCGTCGAACCGATGCCCAGAGCGAGTTGCGAACCGGCCTGCGCAGTGCAGCCGGTGACAGTGCGCGCCGCATGTGGGCGGGGCTTGCACGGGCGCTGCGGTTCAACAACAGCAGCGACGTGACCCGGATCGACGCGACCCGCTACGCCCTGCCTGTACTGGAGCCCGAAGGTGGCTTCACCATCGAGAGGGCCCTCGTCTACGCCATCGCCCGCAAGGAAACCGGCTTCGACCCCCAAGCGCGCTCCAGCGCGGGAGCCTTTGGCATCATGCAGGTCATGCCGACCACGGCCGCCGAGCTGACCGGGGACCGGGGCTTCGCCACCGACCCGCAGCGTCTGCTGGTGCCGGCAACAAACATTCGTCTGGGCCAGGCCTATATCAACAAGATGCTGTCGCTGCCGGCCTTCCGTGGAGACGTGCTGCGCGCTGTGGCTTCCTACAACGCCGGACCCGGCCCGATGCTGAGCGCTATCCGCAAACTGGGGCCCGATGCCGATCCGCTGCTGCTGATCGAGACGATCGACGTGCCCCAGGCGCGCCAGTACGTCGAGGAGGTCATGGCCGCCTACTGGATCTATCAGCGCATCTTCGGCGGTCCGCTGCACACCCTGGATGCCGTCGCAGGCGGTGCCCGTCTGGTGCCGATCGTCCTCGACCATGTCGAGCCCCTGCCGACCAGTCCGATGATGGCGTCCGCAACGTCGAGCCTGGGCGCGCCTTAAGGCCGAACCTCAAGGCCATACCGGTCAATGGCCGTGGCCCTGACAGGATCACGGCGTCAAACCCCGTATGCGAATGTGGCGTCTGGCCTCGCCCTATTGACGGACCGCGTCGCTGACAGCCCGGGCGGGGGCGAACTCCGAACCTGGCTTCCATTGCGGCCAGACGCGGCTATTGGCCAGTTCACGACCCACGGCCAGATAGACATTCAGATCCTCGATCTGCCCCGAATAGTCCCAGTCCGCCGACCACTCGTCATCGGCCTGGTGATAGCGGCGCGCCGTATAGTCTGCACGGGCGGCGGTTCGCGCCACGATCGGCTCGTCGCGGAAATCTCCGCCGCTGGCCGCATAGGCCATAGGCACACCGCGCTTTGCCAGAGGGAAGTGATCCGAACGGAAATAGCCGCCCGAGGCCGGGTTGCCGTCCGGCTCGACCACACGTCCCTGAGCCTGGACCACGGTCGCCATCCGGTCATCGAAGTCGGACTGGCCGAAGCCGACGACCCGGAAGCCGGTGGTGCGGCCATAGACGTTGGCCGAGTCCATGTTGAAACCACCCACCGTCTTCTCCAGCGGATAGATCGGGTTGGCGGCGTAGTATTCAGAGCCCAGCAGGCCACTCTCCTCGGCGGTGAAGCCGATCATCACGATCGACCGCTCGGGACGCGGTCCGGCAGTCCAGGCCCGCGCCAGCTCGATCATCCCCGCGATGCCCGAGGCATTGTCGATGGCCCCGTTGAAGATGGCGTCGCCATTGGCGTCCGGCGTGCCGACGCCGATGTGATCCCAGTGGCCCGTATAGAGCACCGTCTCGTCCGGTCGTGTGGTGCCAGGCAGACGCGCCAGGAAATTGTCGGTCTCGACGGTCGAGGTCGCGACATCGAACATTGTGCTGAATGAGGCACCCGTGAGGGCGACAGGTCGGAAGCCCCGGCTGCGGGCCTGAACCTTCAGGGCTTCGAAATCCAGACCGGATCGCTGGAACAGTTCCACCGCAAGCGACCGCTGGAGCCAGGCCTCGACCGGCACACGCTCGGCAGAGGCATTGGCGCGGACGATGTCGAACTGGGGCCCGGACCAGGAGTTCCGCACGGTCGTCCAGCCATAGGAGGCCGGTGCGTCCTCGTGCACGATGATGACGCCCGCCGCCCCCCTGCGCGCGGCCTCCTCATACTTGTAGGTCCAGCGGCCGTAGTAGGTCATGGCGCGGCCGCCGAAGGTGTTCAGCGCGGGCTCCTCGAAATCAGCGTCATTGACGAGGACGACGAGGATCTTGCCTCGAACGTCGACGTCCTTGAAATCGTCCCACTGACGCTCTGGCGCCGTGATTCCGTAGCCCACAAAGACCAGATCAGCCTCGGTGAGCATGACATGTGCGCCCGGCGCCCGGGTCGATATGACGATGTCCTCGCCGGGGACGAGAGGCCGGGTCCAGTCACCGACCTTAAGGCGTGCCGTCGTGCTGGAGGCGGTGAAACGGTTGAGCGTGACCGTCTGGGTCCAGCCACCGTTCTCGCCGCCCGGCTGGAACCCGGCCCGTGCAAACTGGTCCGACAGATAGGCGATGACCTTGTCCTCGGCCGGGGTGGCGATCCCGCGGCCCTGGAAATCATCGGCAGACAGCACCCGGATATGCTCGGACAGGCGCGCCGCATCGAAGGCTACGGGGGCCGTCGAACTCACGCCCGGCGTAGTGGCGCACGCAGACAGGATCGCTGCACAGCCGATGGCGGCGAGAACGGATTTTGACGGACGCATGCGGAACCCTCGGCGACGAACAGGCGCAAAACCTAGGCACTGTTTCTTTCCATGTCGATCAGGCCGCGACAATGAAAAAGGCCCGCCGCTTCGCGACGGGCCTCCATCATTTTCACGACAACCACCAGACTAGTGACTGACGTTTTTCCAGACCTTGCGATAGCTGGCGTAGGTCAGGCCGGTGAAGATGAAGAGGAAGGCGAGAACGCCCATGCCCGTCTGCTTCCGTTCCACGGCCTTGGGCTCGGATGCCCACGCGATGAAGGCGGACACATCCTTGGACATCTGGTCGACTGTCGCTGCCGTGCCGTCGTCATAGGTGACCTGATCGGGGTTCAGTACGGGCGGCATGGCGATAAAGCCGCCCTTGGGGACCGCATCGTGATCACCGGTCCAGAAGGGCGTCATGTCGCCGGGCATGTAGGGGTTGTAGTACTGGCCCGGGTTGATCGTCAGACCTGCAGGCGCATCCACGTATCCGCTGAGGAGCGAATAGATGTAGTTGGCCCCGTCGTGCCGTGCCTTGGCCATGACCGAGAGGTCAGGCGGAGCCGCACCACCGTTTGCAGCCGCTGCCGCGATGCGGTTCGGATACGGGTTGGGGAACTTGTCCGCAGGCGTACCAGGCCGTGTCATCGGTTCACCGATCTCGGTGTCGATATCGTTGATCGTGGCTTCTGCTGCGAGAGCCCGGACAAAACGGTTGTCAGTCGGGCTTGCAGCTTTGGGATCGTAAAACGGCCCGCCCCTCTCACCGAGCGTCCGGAAGGACAGCAACTCCATGCCATGGCATGCAGAGCAGACCTCACGGTAGACCTTGTAGCCGCGCTGGAGTTGGCCCTGGTCAAAGGTGCCAAAGGGGCCTTCGAACGAGAAGCCGGCCTTGCGGGGCTCCTTCCCGCCGCCGGCGGCCGAGGCCGGGGCTGCGGAGACGGCGAGCGCAGCAGCGGCGACCGCCACGCCTAGAACCTTACGGATGGAAGTGGTCATCACGATCAGCCCTTCTTTTCGGCTTGGGCGGGCACTGCACCCGACATCGCATCCGGACCGCTCAGCACGGGCTCGGAGATCGACAGCGGGATCCGCAATGGAATCTCCTTCAGGCCCACGAACGGCAGGAGTACAACGAAGAAGGCGAAATAGTAGAGCGTCGCGAACCGGGTCAACCAGAGGAAGGAGTTCAGGTCTCCGTCAATGAGGGTGAAGGTTGTGAAGTTACCGATGACGGGTGCGTCAGGCAGCTTGGCACCACACCAGCCCAGGATGAGGCCGTTGATCACGAATGCAATGTAGAAGATGCGCATGGTCGGGCGGTATCGCATCGACCGCACCTTCGACGTGTCCAGCCAGGGCAGGACGAACAGCACACCGATCGCGGCGAACATGGCCACCACGCCGCCGAACTTGTCGGGGATGGCGCGCAGGATCGCGTAGAAGGGCAGCAGATACCATTCCGGCACGATCGCTGCGGGGGTCTGGAGCGGGTTCGCAGGGATGTAGTTGTCGGCGTGCCCCAGGGCGTTGGGCATGAAGAACACGAACACGGCGAACATGATCATGAACAGCAGCAGGGCGAAGCCGTCCTTGACCGTGTAGTACGGGTGGAACGGGATCATGTCCTTCTTGGCGCGGTCCTTGGGGATCAGGATCCCGACCGGGTTGTTCTGGCCGGAGGTGTGCAGCGCCCAGAGGTGCAGGACGACCACGCCGAAGATCACGAAGGGCAGCAGATAGTGCAGGGAGAAGAAGCGGTTCAGCGTCGCATTGTCGATCGCCGGGCCGCCACGCAGCCAGATCAGGACAGGCTCACCGATCAGGGGGATGGCCCCGACCAGATTGGTGATCACCTCGGCACCCCAGTAGGACATCTGGCCCCAGGGCAGGACGTAACCAAGGAAGGCGGTCGCGATCATCAGGAAGAAGATCACGCAGCCCAGGATCCAGATCATCTCGCGCGGGGCCTTGTAGGACCCGTAGTAGAGGCCGCGAAGCATGTGGACATAGACGGCGATGAAGAACATCGACGCCCCGTTCGAGTGAACATACCGCAGCAGCCAGCCGCCGTTGACGTCACGCATGATCCGCTCGACCGAGGCGAAAGCGCCGGCGGTGGTCGGGACATAGTGCATTGCCAGGAAGATGCCGGTGATGATCTGGATCATCAGGCAGACCGTCAGGATGGCCCCGAAGGTGTACCAGTAGTTCAGGTTCTTGGGTGTCGGCAGCGACATGTAGTCTGCGCCGAACCGAACGATCGGAAGGCGCGTGTCGAGCCATTTCTCAATGCCCGTCTTGGGCACATAGGTGGATTCGTGTCCGCTCATGATCCTCAGCCGATCCTGACGCTGGTGGCAGTGGTAAACTCGTAGGGAGGCACGACCAGGTTGGTCGGTGCAGGCCCTTTGCGAATGCGGCCGGACGCATCGTAGTGCGAACCATGGCAAGGGCAGAACCAGCCGCCATAGTCACCGGTACCGAAAGTGGGGATGCAGCCCAGGTGGGTGCAGGACCCGACGACGACAAGGAAGGGCTCATGCCCCACCTTGGTACGATCCTGGTCCGTTGCCGGGTCCTTGAGGGACGCGGTGTTGTCAGCGATCGCGCGCTGGACCTCGGCGGCGGTGCGGTGACGCACGAAGACCGGCTTGCCCTGCCAGGTGATGACGACCTGCTGGCCCTCCATGACCTTGGTCACATCGAAGTCGATAGTTGCCAGCGCCAGCGTGTCCGCTGCCGGGTTCATCGAGTTGATCAGCGGCCAGGCCACCATGACACCGGCACCGACTGCTGCAGCGCTTGCAGCGATATGAATGAAGTCGCGGCGTGTCGCCTCGCCTTCCGGCCCACCGGGCTCCCCGTTGTGGGCTTCGTTCGTCACGACCGATTCGGCCAAGGTCTCACCTCTGAAAAACGCGGAACGGACGCAATCAAGCGCCCTCGCGAGCGGGTTATCTAGCGCAAGGCAGACGAAATTGCCCGGCCTCATTTTGCGGCTCATCGCCGCAAGAAATGTCCGTGTTCGCTTGAGAAACACTCGCAATTCAGGCCGCGACAGGCCCTCGGTCTGCGCGTATGAGGGCCTTAGAATGCGTCTCGCCCTTTTTCAACCGGACATCCCGCAGAATGTCGGAGCGTGTATCCGGCTGTCGGCCTGTTTCGGCGTCGAACTGCATGTGATCGAGCCGACAGGGTTCGGGTTCGACGACCGCGCCATGAAACGAGCGGCACTGGACTATGGCCCCCTTGGTCACATGACCCGGCACCCGGACTGGACCCGGTTTCAGCAAGAACGAGGCCCGGGCCGACTGGTCCTGTTCACGACCAAGGCCTCGACTTCCATCGGGAATTTCTCTTTCGAACCCGACGATACGCTGCTGTTCGGCAAGGAAACGGCAGGGGCACCGGACTATGTGCATGCCGCTGTCGATGCACGCGTCTTCATCCCGATCAGGCCTGAAGCGCGATCGCTGAACCTTTCAGTCAGCGCCGGAATCGGTCTGTTCGAGGCCCTGCGACAGACGCGCGCTCAGTTTGGCTGAGTCACCCTGTTCAGTTGGAGCATCCGCAAATTCAAGGCCGAGGCGATCGTGACCCAGGTCAGGTAGGGAATCAGCAACAGGGCGGCCAAAGGTCTGAGGCCCCAGAATACGGCAATGATGGCGACCAGTGACAGCCAGAGCAGGGCAACGTTCACGAGGGCCAGGTCCATGCGCCGACGGCCAAAGAACAGCCAGGACCATCCGGCATTGAGCATGAGCGAGCCGACATAAAGGCCGAACGCCAGCGGTGAAGTCGTCCCAACGGCCTCCCAGACCAGCCAGCCGGCAGCGGCATTCATCGCGAACAGCAGGCTCCAGACGATCGGGAAGGCCAGGTTGGGCGGCGTCCACGATGGCTTGCTTAGTCCGGCGTACCAGGCACCGGGCTTGAAGACGCTGCCGCTCGACGCCGTGGCCAGGTTCAGGCCGACAAATACGGCAAGTGCAATCCAGTCGGGTTGATCCATCAGGCCTGCTTACCCGTAACCGGGAGCTCCGCCCACCCTCTGGCGATCAAACCAGCGACTTGATCAGCAGAGCGAGGCCGACAACGATCCCGAAACCGACCGGGTACACAAGGCAGCCGATGGTCCGGACGAGGCGCGTGGGCTGGGCTGCGAAATCAGGTTTTTCTGTCATCGTTCCCCGATCGACAATTTGCGAGACCTACGCCCAGTGCTCAAACTGTCACGCGGCACCCGGTCGCAGGTCGATACAGCGCTGAACGCGCATCCCGATGACAAGGTCACGGTTCCCTTCGGCCACGATCGGGCTAGTGTGCCCCTGCCCACTGACTGTCACTGCCGTGACGGCATTTGCGGCTGGAGTGATCATGGCCCTGCACCGCGTCGTCTATGCTTCCCAGCCCTTCGGCTTCGACCAGGCCATGCTGAATGGAATCCTTGCGGATGCCCGACGGTGCAACACCAGGGATGACATCACGGGCGCACTGATCTGCAGAGCCGATCTTTACCTGCAGTGGCTGGAAGGCCCGGAGTCGGCCGTACGCGGGGCCTATGCCCGAATCGCCCGCGACCACCGGCATCTGGGCGTTCGATGCCTGATGGAGGGGCCGATCGATCAACGACTGTTCCCGGACTGGGCGATGCGGGACGACCCGGCGCGGTCGTGGGTGTGGAGCGCCGACGAGATTGCGGCCGGCACGATGGACAAGGCCAGTGAAGCCGACATCGTTGCCGTGTTCGCCCGGATCGCCTCAGCGCCAGACTGAACTATTCGGGGGCCTCGTCCGGGAGGCGCGCGAGACTGGGCCGTGCGCCGGCCTGGGTCGCGGCATAGGCTTCGGCATCTCGCATGACGCGGAGGATGTTTTCGCCCGCCAGCTTGCGGATGTCGGCCTCGGTCCAGCCGCGCCGCATCAGTTCCACAAGCAACGCCGGATAGTCGTCCACGCCATCCAGCCCGACCGGCAGGGCGTCAACGCCGTCAAAATCTCCACCGATGCCGACGTGGTCGATACCGGCCACAGCCTTCACATGGTCGAAGTGGTCGGCCACGTCCCCGATCGAGGCTGTCGGGATCGGATTGGCCGTGGTCCACGCTGCCAGTCCCTCCGTGACGGCCGCAGCATTGCCGGGGTTCAGCGACTTCAGACGGGCGTCCTCTGCAGCCCTTCCGGCGTTCCAGGCCCGGACCGTCTCGGAGACGAAACCGGGCACGAAGGTCACCATGACGAGACCACCATTCGCGCGAGTTTCACGAAGAACACGATCGGGGACATTACGGGGGTGTGCGGTGACCGCCCGGGCCGAGGAATGCGAGAAAATGACCGGGGCTTTCGACACACGGATCGCATCCAGCATCGTCTCTTCCGAGACGTGGGACAGGTCGACCAGCATGCCCAGCCGGTTCATCTCGCGGACCACGTCCTCGCCAAACGGGGACAGGCCGCCCCATTTCGGTGCATCGGTCGCGCTGTCGGCCCAGGTCGTGGTGCGGGAGTGGGTCAGGGTGATGTAGCGGGCACCGGCATCAAAGAATTCGCGCAACAGACCCAGCGAGTCGTCGATCGAATAGCCGCCCTCCATGCCGATCAGCGAGGCGATCTTCCCGGCCCTGTGGATGCGGACGATGTCGTCGGCGGTGGTTGCCAGTTCGAAGACATCGGGATGGGCGGCGACGATCCGCTTGACCGTGTCGATCTGTTCGAAGGTCGCCTTGGCCGCCTCCACGGGCGTCAGGCTGGCCGGCACATAGACCGACCAGAACTGGCCCCCGACGCCTCCGGCCCGGAGACGCGGAATGTCGGTGTGAAGCTCGGTCGAGGTCTCAAGGTCGGTCGCCAGATCGACGGCATGGGGATCATTGCCGTGGTTCTGGCGCAGGGCCCACGGCAGGTCATTATGCCCATCGATCAGGGGCGTACGCTCGAGGATGCGTCGGGCGCTGGCTGCGCTGTCCTGGGCGGAAGCCGGGATGGCGAGGGCAGCGAGAGAGACGGCGAGCAGACAGGCGCGGATCATGGGGACCTCGGAGAGACAGACGCTGGATGATGAAGGCAGATGGCGATCAGGGTTCACCTGCGCTGAGGCGGGTGATCAGGACGGCAGCCCGCTGGGACTGGCGGATCAGGCTGTTCAGATCGATCCACTCGCCTTCAGCATGGGCCCCGCCGCCCGCGACACCCAGACCGCCGAGGGTCGCAACGTCCGCAGCCACGAACCCGCTGTCGGCTGCGCCGCGCCGGGCGGGATCGTAGGGCGACATTTCCGGCAGGCCGAGGTCTCGATTGACCGCATTGAGGCGGGCCAGCAGCGCCAGATTTCCATCGCTGGGGGCCATGGGCGGATAGCCGCCCTCGGCAAACGAGAGTTCGGCGTCGGTACGGGGCAGGTGCTGGTCGACGATGCCCTGCATCCGCTCACGGACCCGGGCATCCTGTTCCGGCGTCAGGGTCCGCAGGTCACCGCGCGCGATGGCGGTGGAGGCCACGATATTGGTCTTGCCGGAGGCCGTGACAGCGAAACCCTCGGCGTCGATTGCCGCCGGGGTGCCGCCTGCGATCACGCCGACATTGTAGGTCAGGTTCGGCTCCGGAAGTTCACGCCGGAAGCCGTCGAGGATGCGGGTCATCTCGTAGATCGCGCCATAGCCAAGCGTGTCGTTGAACACGCCACTGGAATGGCCGGTGCGGCCCGTGGTCTGCAGGGTCCAGTTGGCGCTGCTTCGGCGCGCGATTGTCCCGAAATCGACCCCGTCCTCGCTGGCCAGATTCTCGAACTCCAGCGCATAGTCCGCCGCCCGCCCCGCGGCGATCAGGTCACGACGGGCGATGTTCAAGGGCGTGCCGATCCGTTCCTCGTCTCCCGTCAGGAAGATGGTCACATTGGCGTCGGCCAGCGTCCCTGCGGCCTGCATGGCGCGCATGGCGGCGATGATGACCACGACGCCGCCCTTGTCGTCGCCGATCCCGGGCCCGGTCGCGCGAGATCCGTCACGCACGAAGGTCTGGAACGGGCTCCCGGGCTCGAACACCGTATCCAGATGGCCGATCAGCAGGACATTCTTCCCCGGCCCTTCGTGGGTGGCGACCAGATGCCCGGCCCGACCGGTGTCAGCCATGTCGACCCAACGGACAGCAAAGCCGAGAGGCTCGAGCTCGGCGCGCACCATGTCCCCGACCGCGCGAACGCCAGCGATGTTCAGGGTGCCGGAGTTGACGTTGACCATCTGCTCTAGCAGGTCGACGTGGCGGTCGTGTTCAGCGGCGACGGTCGAGAGCATGGCCCGTTCCGCATCCTGCGCCATGGCCGGAACGGCAAAGGCCATCAGGGACAGGGCCAGCAAACAACCACGCATCATGGCAACCCTCGGTCAACGACGAGGGCGACCGTGGCCGAGGCACGGTCGCGAGTAAAGCCGCGGTGGATTGGCGACGGAGGCTGCACGTGCCACCCTGATGGCCTCCCGACCCTCCAAATGGTGACTCCCCATGCCCTCCGGACTAGCGGCACTGCTCGACGACGTCGCAGCGATTGCCAAACTTGCGGCGACGTCGCTCGACGATGCGAGCGCGGCCGCGGGCAAGGCCGGAGCCAAGGCGGCCGGCGTCGTGGTCGACGATGCGGCCGTGACGCCCCGCTATGTGGTCGGACTGTCCCCTGCCCGCGAACTGCCGATCATCGGCAAGATTGCCGTAGGGTCGCTCAAGAACAAGATCCTGATCCTGCTGCCCGCCGCCCTGCTGCTCAGTGCCTTTGCAGAGTGGGCGATCACGCCGATCCTTATGCTCGGCGGGGCCTATCTGGCCTTCGAGGGCGCAGAAAAGTTGATGGAGGTCTTCGGTGGCGGGCACCACACCGAAGTCGCCGAAGTGTTTGAGGACCCCGCAGTGCTTGAAGCCTCCAAGGTGTCCGGCGCGATCCGGACCGATCTGATCCTGTCGGCCGAGATCATGGCGATCGCGCTGAACGACGTGGCGGACCGGCCGATCGTGGTTCAGGGCATGGTGCTGGCGATCGTCGGGATCGCCATCACGATCGGCGTCTATGGCGTGGTGGCCCTGATCGTGAAGATGGATGACGTCGGTCTTCACATGGCAAAGGGCGAGTCGAGGTTCTTGCGCGGGCTGGGGCGCGGACTGGTCAAGGGCATGCCCGTCGTAATGTCCACCATCGCCACGATCGGAACCGCAGCCATGCTGTGGGTCGGTGGCGGCATCCTGATCCACGGCGCCTACAGCTTCGGCCTCGTCTGGCCGGAGAAATTCATCCACGATATCGCCGTCGCGGTGGCTTCGGTCCTGCCATTCGGAGGGGCGATTGCCGAATGGCTGGTCACGGCACTCGGGGCCGGGATCGTGGGCGTGATCATCGGTGGCGTGCTGGCCGTCATTGTGCACCAGGTCGGGAGCCTGCGTAAAAAGCCGGTCGCATCGGAGACAGGCGGTCACTGAGCGCCGGTTCCTGCAGCACGACAGTCGGTCAGGTCGCGCGATGGCCAGTCGGGCGAGCCATCATCTCGTCCCGATGATCGACTGGACCGGGTGACGCGCGTTTCGATCCGTGGTTCAACCCGTCCATGAGCCACGCCCCCCTGCCCGACGCCGATCCCCTGGACCTCAAGAAGGTCGAAACCCGCGCCTGGTTCGAGACCCTGCGCGATCGCATTCACGCCGGGCTCGAGGCCCTGGAAGACGCGGCACCGGCCGATCTGTTTCCGGGCGAGCCTGGCCGGTTCGTCCGCACGCCCTGGAGCCGTCACGACGGCGGTGGCGGGGTGATGGGCATGATGTCCGGTCGCCTGTTCGAAAAGGTCGGCGTCCACGTCTCGACCGTGCATGGCGAATTCCCCGCCGACTATGCGAAGAATGTGCCCGGTGCCGAGGAAGACCCGCGCTTCTATGCGACCGGGATCAGCCTGATCTGCCACCCGGTCAGCCCGCGCGTGCCCGCGGTCCACATGAACACCCGCTTCATCGCCACGACGAAGAGCTGGTTCGGTGGCGGTGCCGACCTGACGCCGGTGCTGGATGTCGAACGGACCCAGGAGGCCCCGGACACGATCGCCTTCCACGCCGGAATGAAGGCTCCCTGCGACGCGCACGACCCGACCTGGTATGCGAGATACAAGCCTTGGTGCGACGAGTATTTCTTCCTGCCGCACCGCAACGAGATGCGTGGCATCGGTGGCATCTTCTATGACCACCATAACACCGGCGACTACGGCAAGGACTTCGCCTTCACACAGGACGTGGGCACGGCCTTCCTCGATACCTATGCCGCCATCGTCACGCGGCGCATGACCGAGGCCTGGACCGAAGACGAGCGCGAGGAACAGCTGATCCGTCGCGGCCGCTATGTGGAGTTCAACCTGCTGTACGACCGCGGCACGATGTTCGGGCTGAAGACCGGCGGCAATGTCGAATCGATCCTCAGCTCGATGCCGCCAATCGTGAAATGGCCCTAGGCGATCAGGCGGCCTTTCGGCTGTTCTTGTCCGACAGGGCGTCCGCCATGGCGGCGAACAGACCGGCCAGGGTGATCGGCTTGGTCAGGTGGCCGTCGGCACCGGCCCCCAGACTCTGGGCGACATGTTCGGCCATGGCATTGGCCGTCAGCATCAGGATGGCCGTGCGGTCGCGACCTGCCGAAGCCTCGAAGGCGCGGATGGCTGCCGTCGCAGACAGGCCGTCCATGACCGGCATCTGCATGTCCATCAGCACAAGATCGAACCGATCGGCCATGAAGGCATCCAGCGCCTGACGACCATCCTCGACGACGACCAGTTCCATGGCCGTGGCCGCCAGCATGATCTCGACGACCTTGCGGTTGGCGGGGTGGTCATCGGCCAGCAGGACGCGCAGCGGCAGGGCGGCGATGTCCGTGGCCTCGGCAACCTCGATTGCGACGACGGGCGGGGCTGACGCGGGCAGATCGATCGCGAACACGAACTCCGATCCTCGTCCTGGCACGCTGGCACAATCCAGCTCACCGCCCATCAGCTCCACCAGGGCCGTGGAGATAGCGAGGCCGAGCCCGGTGCCGCCGAACCGGCGGGTGATCGAACCGTCCGCCTGCTGGAAACGCTGGAATATCCGGGCCTTCTGCTCGGCATCGAAGCCCATGCCTGTGTCGCGTACGGCAAAGGCGATCCGGTCCCCGTGCGTGGTCGAGACCGCGAGGGTCACCGTGCCATGGTCCGTGAATTTCAGGGCATTGGAGACCAGATTGGTCAGGATCTGGCGCAGCCGCACGGCATCGCCCTGCACCCAGCGCGGGGCAGACGGGTCAAAGCTGAAGACGAGGGCCACACCCTTGTCCTCGGCCTTGGCACGCCACATCAGGGCGATATCGCCGATCGTGTGCTTCAGGTCGAACATGGTCGGCTCAAGCGTGACCTGCCCCGCCTCGATCTTGGCACTGTCGAGGATGTCGGTCAGCAACCGCTCCAGCGTCGCACCTGACGACCGGATCAGATCGACCATCTGGTGCGCATTGGTGTCGAGGTCGCAGCGCGAAAGGGCATCGGCCATGGAGACGACACCATTCAGCGGCGTACGGATCTCGTGGCTCATATTGGCGAGGAACTCCGACTTGGCGCGATTGGCAGCCTCGGCACGCTCCTGGGCCGCCTTGAGCTTGCGGCCCTGCCGCATCTGCCAGACCAGGCCGGCAGCGATCGAGATCATGAACACCACACCAATGGCGATGACGAGCCATTGCAGGCGGGTCTTGGAGCGGGCCGTGTCGAGCTGTTCCCTTCGATCGGCCAGCTGCTGCTGCATGTCGCCGGTGACCTGATGGACGCCGGCAGAGAAAGCCCTCGCGGCGGCGAGGTCCTGATCCACCTTGTAGGCTCGCAGCAGCTCAAAAGCCTCGGCGGGGCGGCCCTGGGCGAACAGGATCTCCGCTTGAACCTCGCGCAGCCGGGAGCTGTCGCCAGCCTGGGCGTTCAGCTGGCGAAGGACGTTCAGGTCGCGCACCGCACCCGCGACGTCCCCGGCCCGCGCCCTGGCGATCGCGCGCAGAGGCAGGACATCAAGGCTGAGAAAGGAAGCCTCACCGAGGGTCTCGCCATAGGGCGCGAGACAGTCCAGCACGGCCTGCGCCTGACGGCTCGCATCGGCGACGAGCGCGCACAGGGTCGCATCGAAAATCGCCAGAGCGGGCAAGTCCGACCGGACCGCCACGGCGTTATGGGCCCGGGCAAATGCGCGCCCGCGCTCGAGATCGCCAATGCGCAGGGCCATCTTGGTCAGATTGTAGAGACTGTCGAAGTCCGGGCGGGGGTAGGCCGGGTTGGAAAAGTCGATCTCGAATTTGCGGAAGGCTGACGTCGCGCCCTCCACGTCGTCCAGATCCTTCAATCCCATGCCGACCACTTCCCAGATTCCCGCTCGGGCCGTGTCAGCATAGGGGGCCCGATCTGGAATATCGGCCTGGGCCTGGGCAAGCAGCCTCAGTCCGGCACCGATTTCGCCCTGATCGACAAGGTTCAGTGCCGTCAGTCGCACGGCATGGGCCCTCACGAACCAGTCGCTCCCGGTTCGGGTGTAGTAGGCCAACTCCGACGCAGCACTGGCGTCGCCGGTATCGTAACGAATGGCCAGGGCATTCAGCGCTGCAATGGCGATGTAGCGTTCGTCGTTCTGCTGCGTGGCCGCCTCGGCAAGACGCTGGTTCCAGATCGTCGCGCGCTGGAACTCGCCCTGGTTCAGAATGGTCCAGGTGACATGATACAGGCGATTCAGGCCCTCGCGATCATTACGCTTCGCGGCATCGAGCCCGAAGGCCTCGAGTTCGGCAAAGCTGGTGGCTGAAGCCCGTCGCTCCACGAACCGGGCGAGCGCTTCGGCCTGCTCGAGAGGCGCAGCTGCAAGGTCCGGCGTGGCTGCGCGAGCGGGCGCGGACGCCAGCCCTGAACACAGCACGCACACCACCGCCAGAATGACGCGGTACAAAATCATTGAAACCCCAATCCCCCAGGCTGCGCATAAAACACGACAGAGGTTGAGCAAGGTTTAGCAGCGCATGCTTTTCGGCGACTCAGATGCCGCTGCCGTGGTCCTCGACCGGCGGCGGGGTCAGCAGCAGGAAGGCGCGGATCCAGGCCGTCAGGACTGCGCGGTCATTGGGTCGGCGCAGCGTGGCCAGTGCCTCGTCGGCCAGAGCGTCCGCAAACCGATGACCGCGGCGGCTCTCGATCAAGGCCGCGGCGTAGTCGGGCTGGAACTCCGGATGGCACTGGAAGGACATGGCGTCGTCGCCGAAAGCCAGACCGGCATGAGGAGTGAAGGCACTGGCAGCGATCACCCGGGCGTCGGAAGGGATGGCCAGGACCTGATCCTGGTGCGAGACGGGTATCGCGATGGAGGGTGCGCGCGGGAACATCCAGGGCTCATGGGCCACGACATCATAGCGATGAAGGCCGATGCCCCAGCCTCGATCCGACCTGGCGACCTGGCCTCCAAACGCCTGGGCCATGGCCTGATGGCCGAAACAGATGCCGACCAGCCGGGTCTGGCCGCGCGCCATCCGCAGCCAGTCCAGCAGGGGATTGATCCATGGCAGTTCGTCATAGACCCCTGCCGAGGACCCTGTGACGATCGCCCCCTGAAAGTCGGTAGCATCGCCGGGCAGTTCACCTGCCTGCACATCGAACCGGCGCGTGGCGACGCCCTCCCCGAGCAGGGCCCGGAACCGGGCGGGATAGTCGTCGAAGGAATCCTTCAGAGCCGCCGGGGGCTTGCCGGTCTCCAGAATGGCGATGGGTTTCATGACAACCACTGGAAGGCGATCCGGCGTGACGCCGCAAGCCAGATTCGCTAAAGGCCGCTCCCATGAAAGATGTGCCCCTGACCGACGATCCCGATGCCGTCCCGGTCGTGCTGATCAATGTTCTGAAATGCCAGCCCGAAAAGCAGGAGGCCCTGCTTGAGCTTCTTGCGCGACTGATGAGCGTTCAGCGTGCCCTGCCCGGCTTCGTCTCGGCGACGCTGCATCGGGGGCTGAACGGCAAGACTGTCGCCAACCATGCTGTCTGGCGCTCGGTCGAGGACTGGAAGGCGATGACCCGCAACCCCGGCGTTTCCGCTGCCATGAACCCCATCATGGCCATCGCGACATTCGAGCCCAATCTCTACGAGCCCGGAGAACTCATCGACTAGCCCTCGCCTCCGGCTCGCACCAGCGCCTTGGCAAAGACCGTAGGCAGGGCGGCCATGGCCTCGACCTCGTCCAGCCAGATGACATCCGGAGCCGCCGCCGTGGCGACTTGTACCTGCAGGGTCAGCGAAAAATGGGTGAAGACATGCTCGATCGCACCGGCTTCGCGCCAGTCGGCGACGACCGGCTCGACCGCTTCCGGTGCCTCGCTCCAGTCCGAAGTCGGCAGGCCGATCATTC
>QBLX01000021.1:26579-35736 GCA_003241825.1 Alphaproteobacteria bacterium | reverse complement strand
GTCGCAGGCCGGGTCAAAGGGCAGGGGGACCCATCGTCATCCCCCGGCTCCGCCTCTCGTCATCCTCCGGCGAGCGAAGCGAGACCGGGGGACGAACCCCCTGTGTCCGCGACAGGGTCGCGCTCACGCACGCCGCTGGCTCCCCCGGTCTGCGCCGCGAAGACGCGGCTCGCCGGAGGATGACGACAGGTGGAAAGGGGCACCCACCCCGCCGCGCTCGCCCCGACTTGTCCGACACCCTTTCCCCCGGATGTAGACTGCGCGTTTTCACCCCCGGACGGAGGCGCATTCCAGACAATCCAGACAATCCAGACACGGTTCGTGTCCGGAGCGGATCGAGACGATCAAGACGATCAAGACGGTATTTTTTCCGTCCGGCCCCCGCCCCACATCACCCCCATCCGCTCATCCCGGCGAAAGCCGGGACCCAGTTCTTTCGCAAGGCCGGTGGCCCGTATGACGGAAGGATGGTCTGTTCAAAGCACTGGGTCCCGGCTTTCGCCGGGATGAGCGGAAAAGGGAGTGGATCAGCCAGGGAGCTTCACCTCCACAACACTCCCCCCCGCCCTGAATTTCGCGCTCATCTCCGCCATCCCGGCCTCCGCCGTCGCCGCATCGAGCAGCGACCCTCCCGCGTCGTTCTGCGCCGCCGCATCCCGGCGGATGTCCTGGCTGATCTTCATGGAGCAGAATTTCGGCCCGCACATTGAGCAGAAATGGGCGGTCTTGTGGGCTTCCTTGGGCAGGGTGGCGTCGTGGTATTTGCGGGCGGTCTCGGGGTCGAGGCCGAGGTTGAACTGGTCTTCCCAGCGGAACTCGAACCGGGCGCGCGACAGGGCGTCGTCATGCATCCGGGCAGCCGGGTGGCCCTTGGCGAGGTCGGCGGCGTGGGCGGCGATCTTGTAGGTGATCACCCCGTCCTTGACGTCCTGGCGGTCGGGCAGGCCCAGATGTTCCTTGGGCGTGACGTAGCAGAGCATGGCCGTGCCGAACCAGCCGATCATGGCCGCCCCGATCGCGCTGGTGATATGGTCATAGCCCGGCGCGATGTCGGTGGTCAGCGGCCCCAAGGTGTAGAAGGGCGCCTCGTGGCAGTGTTTCAGCTGCTCATCCATATTGGCCTTGATCTTGTGCATCGGCACATGGCCGGGGCCCTCGATCATCACCTGGCAACCCTTGGCCCAGGCGATCCTGGTCAGTTCGCCCAGGGTCCGCAGCTCGGCAAACTGGGCCTCGTCATTGGCGTCGGCGATGGAGCCGGGGCGCAGGCCGTCGCCCAGGCTGAACGACACATCATAGGCCCGCATGATGTCGCAGATGTCCTCGAAATGCTCGTAGAGGAAGCTCTCCTTGTGGTGCGACAGGCACCATTTGGCCATGATGGAGCCGCCGCGGCTGACGATGCCCGTGACCCTCTTCGCGGTCATCGGCACGAAGGGCAGCCGGACCCCGGCGTGGATGGTGAAATAGTCGACGCCCTGTTCGGCCTGTTCGATCAGGGTATCGCGGAACACCTCCCAGTTCAGGTCCTCGGCGACGCCGTTGACCTTCTCCAGCGCCTGATAGATCGGCACCGTGCCGATGGGGACGCTGGAGTTGCGGATGATCCAGTCGCGGATGTTGTGGATGTTGCGGCCCGTCGACAGGTCCATGACATTGTCGGCCCCCCAGCGGGTGGCCCAGACCAGTTTGTCGACCTCGTCGTCCACCGACGAAAGCACGGCCGAGTTACCGATGTTGGCGTTGATCTTGACAAGGAAATTGCGGCCGATGATCATCGGCTCGACTTCGGGGTGGTTGATGTTGTGGGGGATGATGGCCCGGCCCCGGGCGATCTCCTGGCGGACGAACTCGGGCGTCACGAAGTCGGGGATACTGGCGCCGAAGTCCTCGCCGTCGCGGATACAGGGGGCGGTCTGCTCGCGGCGCAGGTTCTCGCGGATGGCCACATATTCCATCTCGGGCGTGATGATCCCGGCGTTGGCATATTCGTACTGGGTGACGGGACGGCCCTCGACGCCCTTGAAGACCCTGTGCCGGGAGGTGTCGAACCGGGGGGCCAGGTTCTTGCCCGACGCATGGCCGTTGTCCTCGGGCTTGACCTCGCGGGGGTTGGCGACGGGGGCGATGTCGCCCCGCTCCAGCTGCCAGCCGGACTTGACCAGCGGCAGGCCGCGCTGGATGTCGATGGTGACCGTGGGGTCGGTATAGGGGCCCGAGGAATCATAGATGGTCACCGGCGGCTCATTGGCGCTCGGGTGGACCGCAACCTCGCGGAAGGGGACGCGGATATCGGGGAACAGCTCGCCGGCCACATAGACCTTGCGCGACCCCGCCCGTTCGCCGGTCGGGATGGTCCCGGTCTCGCGCATCACCTGATCGCGGGCGTCCTTGAGCGGGAGGCTATCGCTCCCGGCGCGGCCGCTCGCTGCCTGAGCCTCGTCCTTGAGCGTGAGGCTCTCGCTCGCGGCCTTGGCCTCGGCTTCTGCGGCGGCGAATTCGGGCGTGACGTGGATGTTCATGGCGGCCTCCGGTTGGGGGTCGCACCGACGTCGGGCGCAGGTCTCCGCATCGACGGAGGCACGCGGTCTCATCCCTTCGCCGGCATGACCCGGATCAGGTTCGACCGGTCAGGCGATCACGCCACTCTCAGTCGCTCAGGCGCGACCCCCGGGAGAACATGACGACGATAGGCGGTTCGGGTGCGGTTGGGAACCTCTGGCGCGCGACCCTGCGACGAGACCGCTCGCCGTGCGCAGGCGAGCGGTTTAAGGAAACAGCAAACCGGAGTTCCATTCATGCATCTCGCCCGCTTCCCCCGCATCCGTCTCGCCCATCTGCCGACCCCGCTGGAGCCCCTGCCGCGGCTGTCACATGCCCTGGGCGTCGACCTGTGGATCAAGCGCGACGACTGCACGGGCCTGGCGGGCGGGGGCAACAAGACCCGCAAGCTGGAGTTCCTGCTGGGCGAGGCCTGGGCCCAGGATGCCGACACCCTGGTCACCCAGGGCGCGGTCCAGTCCAACCATGTGCGCCAGACGGTGGCGGCGGCAGTGGCCAATGGCATGGCCTGCGAGGTCATCCTCGAGGAGCGTACGGGCTCGAAGGCCACCGACTATACCGAGAACGGCAACGTCCTGATGGACCGGCTGTTCGGGGCAGTGATCCGCCGGGTGCCGGGCGGGTCGGACATGCCTGCGGAACTGGAACGGACGGCTGAGGAAATCCGGGCCCGGGGCGGGCGGCCCTACATCATCCCGGGCGGCGGCTCGAACGCCGTCGGGGCGCTCGGCTATGTCGACTGCGCGCGCGAGATCGTGGTCCAGGCCGACGAGCTGGACCTGAAGATCGACCGGATCGTCACCGCGACGGGCAGTGCCGGAACCCACGCGGGCCTCGTCGCCGGGCTGGCGGTCATGGGGGCGGACATCCCGGTGCTGGGCATCGGCGTCCGGGCACCGAAGGAGAAGCAGGAAGCGAATGTGCTGAAGCTGACGCGCGAGACCGCCGCCCTGCTGGGCCATCCGGACCGGATCCGCGATGACATGGTGGTGGCCGACTGCGACTATGTCGGCGAGGGCTATGGCCTGATCGACGCCGCCGTGATCGAGGCGCTCAAGCTGGCGGCCCGCACCGACGGCATCGTGCTGGACCCGGTCTATACCGGCAAGGCGATGAAGGGGCTGATCGCCCTGGCCAAGCGGGGCAAATTCTACGGCGAGACGGTCGTCTTCCTGCACACCGGCGGCGCCCAGGGCCTGTTCGGCTACCAGGGCGAACTGGAAGGCGCGCTCTAGGCGCCTGGACCCAGGCCCGCGGCAGCCGCGGGCGGCGGGCCTGGCGGTGGCGGGAAGTCGAGAGGGGCGACGGCGGCACCGGGGGTACCTGCGACGACCGCCTCGTACAGAACCGTCCCGACCGGTGACCAGGTGATGGCCTCGATCGCGACGATCATCGCCACCTGCACACCCAGACCCCAGACCCAGGCCGGGTGGATCCGGCGTGTCCTGAGCAGATCGATGATCATGCCGATGACGGGAAACAGCAGGGTGACGACCGCAGTGGCTTCCCAGGCCCAGGGGGTCAGCATTGGAAGGGGCATGAGCCGTCCGACGCCCGGTCCCAGCAGGATGGCCATGGCGGAATAGTGCAGGCGTTGGTGCCAGTCGGTCGACCGGCGAAGCACGATGGCGGCAATCGTCAGCCCGACAAAGGTGAGGAGTGACACCGGGTCGAAGACCAGGAACTGCAGGGGCCGGAAGAAGAAGGGGGCGCGGCCCTCTGTCACCATGCCCTCGGTTACCAGCCAGCCCAGGACAAGCATGGGGACCAGCCAGATGGCTGCCAGCCAGCCCAGCGGCCGATGCCAGCGCACCTGGCCGGTGGCGATCAGCAGGTTCTGGGCGAGGAAGATCACCAGCCAGCCCATGAAGACCACGGCATGGGCATGAACCAGCAGCGGGGCGTCGAAGCTGGATCGCCCGGTCGCCAGCTGGACCGAAAACCCCGCTACAGCCAACAGCACCATGGCAATGGCCAGACCGGGAAAGACACGGTCTCCGCCCGGCGCGCGTATGAGGCCTGTATTCGATTCCGCCATGACCACCCCCCGATGTTCCGAAATCACCCTATCCCTCGCGGCAGGGATTGCAATGTCGCATAACGACGAGATGCGAGACTCGGCCGTGGCAGCCGCCTCTCCTGAGACCCTTGCAGCAGATGTGAAGACGGCGGGCCGCATCGAAAGGGAGGGGGAGCGCGCTCTGGCGCTTTCCCGGTTTCCCGCTAACACAGGCGAACACTGCCGTGATGGACGATCAGAGGGTCTTCCAGCCACGCAGACGCTGGCCCCGTGTGTCGGGACCGCTGGGATGAGGAAGGCGACGGCGCAATGAAGACTCTGGGTGTGCTCGGCGGAATGGGGCCGGCTGCGACGGTGGCCTTCCTGGCGAAGCTGCAGGCGCTGACGCCGGCGCAGGGCGATGCCGACCATATCCGGGTGGTCATGGACCTGAACCCGCAGATCCCGGACCGGAACAAGACGCCGAAGAAGGCCGAGGCCGTGCTGGGCGAGATGGCCGAACGACTGAAGGCCATGGGGGCCGAGGTCCTGGCCATGCCCTGCAACACCGCCCACGGTCAGGCGGCGGGCATCCGCAGGGCCAGCCTGCCCTTCATCGACATGATCGCCGAGACCACGGCCGCTGCAAAGGCAACCGGGGCCGAATGGGTCGGGGTCCTGGCGACACCGGGCGGGGAGGCGCTTTATCGCGACGCCCTTCGCCAGCAGGGCCTTTCGCTGATGACGCTGGACGGCGCGGATCGCGACGCCTTCATGGACTGTGTCTATGCGGTGAAGCGGGGGGACACCGGCGATCGGGCCCGGGCCGAGATGCGCCGGCTGGCCGCGATGCTGGCGAACGGCGGGGCCGGCGCGATCATCGCGGGCTGTACCGAAGTGCCCCTGTTGCTGAGCCAGGAAGACGTGAACGCGCCGCTGGTCGATTCCGCAGAAGTGCTGGCCCGCGTCTGCGTTGCGGCCTGCCTCGCGGACAGCTGATTCACGGGCGGTCCACGGACGGTCTGCCGCCAAACCGTCGCCCAACGATCCGAAATTGATCATCAAACCGTAAGCGTCCCTACACCGTATTCGGCCGCCGCTCGGATATCGGTGTGCCTCGAGGAAGTTTTTTCAC
Organism: Alphaproteobacteria bacterium; assembly: GCA_003241825.1. Classification (GTDB taxonomy): domain Bacteria; phylum Pseudomonadota; class Alphaproteobacteria; order Caulobacterales; family Caulobacteraceae; genus Brevundimonas. The sequence goes on along the minus strand of QBLX01000021.1, from coordinate 30,040 downwards.
GAGGGCACAGCCATGTACGATCTGGAACCAACCGGCCGCCATTCCGACGGCGACATCGACGTCAATCCGTCCACCCGGCCGACCTTTGGCGACGTTCTGGAACTGCGCAATTCGCGCCGCCAGATGCTGGGCGGCATGACCGCAGTAGCGGCGCTGTTCGGCGTCGGTGCCTGTTCCGACAGCGGCGGGATCACCGGCACGGAAGTCACGGTCTCGGCCGGCGCGGTCGCAGCGACGACCTCGGGCAAGGTCGTGACCCTGACCGGAACCGCGACCGGCGCGACCGCCGTCCTCTGGGTCCAGACCGGTGGCCCGGCCGTCACCCTGACCAATGCCTCGTCCAATACGGCGACCTTCATCGCTCCCAGCGTGGCGTCCTCGACGCCCCTAACCTTCCGCTTCACCGCAACCGGCGCGACCCAGGGCACGACGGGTGACGAGACCGTCGTCACCGTCGGGCCGGCTGTGCTCGGCTTTGCGGCCATCGCCAAGAACCAGCTCGACGTCGTGACTCTGCCCGCCGGCTATACCGCCACGGTCCTGTTCCGCCTCGGCGACCCGATGACGGCCACCACGCCGGCCTATCGCAATGACGGCACGGACGTGGACTTCGCGAACCGTGCCGGCGACCACCATGACGGCATCTATTTCTACGGCCTGGCTGCGGCCTCCAATGCCCGCGACGACAATAACAGCTCGCGCGGCCTGCTGGTCCAGAACCACGAGAACATCACCGAGACCTATCTGCACGTGAACGGCCAGACGCCGGGCGCGAACCGGGTCGAGGCTGAAGTGATCAAGGAGATCGAATGCCACGGCGTATCGGTCATCGAGGTCCTGCAGGGCACGAGCGGCTGGAACTATGTCCAGAACTCAACTTTCAACCGCCGGATCACGCCGAACACGCCGATGGCGATCAATGGTCCTGCGCGCGGTTCCAGCCTGCTGCGCACGGTCTTCTCGCCCACAGGCGTCGCGGCCCGGGGGACGATCAACAACTGCGCCAATGGCTATGCGCCCTGGGGCACGAACCTGACGTGCGAAGAGAACTGGGCAGGCTATTTCCGTCGTCCGACCAGTGACAACGTCAACCGCCCGGCCAAGGAGGCCGCTGCCCTCGCACGCTATGGCGTGACCTCATCAAGCGGGGCCTACGGCTGGTCTTCAGTCGTGCCGACCACGCCGGGTGATTTCCGCTTTGCCAAATGGAATGCGACCGCTGTTGCGGGCCAGCCTGCTGACGGCACGGGCGACTATCGCCACGAGCCCAACCAGTATGGCTGGGTCGTCGAGATCGATCCCTACAACCCCGCCTCCACGCCGCGGAAGCGGACGGCCCTGGGCCGTATGGGGCACGAAGGGGCATGGCCTTCGAATTTCGCTGCCGGCCAGCGGCCCGCCTTCTACATGGGCGACGACAGCCGCAACGAGTGTTTCTACAAATTCGTCTCGGCCACGGCCTGGGACCCGGCGGATGCCCAGGCCGCGGATCGCCTGGCGATCGGCGACAAATATCTGGACAACGGCACTCTTTATGTGGCGCGTTTCGACGCCAATGGCACCGGGGTCTGGCTGCCGCTGGTCTTCGGCCAGGGGCCGCTGACCGCTGCCAATGTGGCCTATCCCTTCACCAGCCAGGCGGAAGTCCTGATCAATACGCGCGGTGCTGCCGATGCCGTCGGCGCCACGCGGATGGATCGTCCGGAGTGGGCCGCCGTCAACCCGGTCAATGGTGAGGTCTATCTGACACTGACCAACAACTCTGCCGCCCTGCGGTCCCTGGCTGCGACCGATGCCGCCAACCCGCGTCACTACAACGACCCGCGCACTACCGGTACCGCCCAGCGCGGAAACCCGAACGGGCATATCATCCGTCTGCGCGAGGCGGGCAGTCGTGCCGATGCGACGACCTTCGCCTGGGACAACTACCTCTTCGGCGCGGACTCGACCCTGGATGCGACCAATATCAACCTGTCGGGCCTCGATGCATCGAACGACTTTGCCAGCCCGGACGGCCTGTGGTTCGGCCGGTCATCCAATGCCACGGGCAAGGTCAATCCCCTGCTCTGGATCCAGACCGACGACGGGTCGTTCACCGACGTAACCAACAACCAGATGCTGGCCGCCATGCCCGGCATCGTCGGCGACGGTGCCATGCGCACCATCACCAATACGGACGCGACCGGAGCGACGCGGACCCAGGCGACGCCCGTCGGGCGGGCACCGGGGATGCAACTGCGGCGCTTCCTCGTGGGTCCGAACGGCTGCGAGATCACCGGTGTCGACACCACGCCGGATGGCCGGGCGATGTTCGTCAACATCCAGCACCCGGGGGAAAACGTCGGTGCAACCATCCCGGCGACGTTCCAGTCCAACTGGCCGGCGTCCCAGACGGCTCCGGCACCGACCTCGCGGCCGCGCTCGGCGACGATTGTCATCACCAAGAACGACGGCGGCGTGATCGGTCTCTAGGTCACCCGGCAGTCGACGATGACGCCCGGACCCTGCAGGTCCGGGCGTTTTCATTTGCGCGATCCGTGTATTGCCGTCGATAAGACGCGGATGACGCGTCAGTGTGTGATTATCGATTGCGACCCGGGTGTGGACGATGCCGTGGCCCTGCTGCTGGCCCTGGCCGCGCCGGAACTGGATGTCCTGGCCATCACCACGGTGGCGGGCAATGCACCTCTGAAGAAGACCACGCGCAATGCCCTGATGCTGCGCCAGATCGCGGGTCGCGAGGATGTGCCTGTGGTGCCGGGCGTCGACCGGCCGCTGCGTCGAAAGCCGACAGGGGCCAGCGAGTTCCATGGCGAGGAAGGGCTGGGCTTCATGGCCGCCTTCACGGCTGCCCGGGGCGTCGCCGACGGTCACGGGGTGGACGCCATCATCGATCGCGTTATGGCCCGGCCCGAGCGGTCCGTCGCCCTGGTCCTGCTGGGGCCGATGACCAATCTGGCCATGGCGCTGCGCAAGGCTCCGATGATTGCGGCCCGGCTGGGGCCTGTGGTCGTTATGGGCGGTGCCCGCTCCGCAGGCGGTAACATCACCGCATCGGCCGAATACAATGTCTGGGCCGATCCCGAGGCTGCCGACGAGGTGCTGAGAAGCGCGTGCGAGGTCGTGATGATCGGTCTCGACGTCACCCATCAGGTGCGGGCGAGCGAGGATCATATTGCCGCCCTGACGCGACTTGAGACACCGGCAGGCGATGTGGCCGCAGCGATGTTGAGATTTTCGCAGGATGTCGAACGCCGCATTGTCGGTGGGGACGCTCCGCCCCTGCATGATCCCTGCCCCGTGGCATGGCTGATCGCGCCCGACCTGTTCGAGCTGAAGCCCTGCCGGATCGATATCGAGACGGGCTCCGAGCTGACACGGGGGCATACGGCGGTCGAGTTTCGCGTCGATGCGGCCAGTGCCCGCCATCGCTGGGCTGTGTCTGTCGACGCTGAGGGTGT
>QBLX01000021.1:22028-26569 GCA_003241825.1 Alphaproteobacteria bacterium | reverse complement strand
TGAGGGTGTATTCGCGTTGATCAACCAGCGACTGCAACAGGGATCCAGATCGGCATGAGGCTGACGGTCGTCGGGTCAATCAATCTCGATCTGGTGGCAACAGCGCCGCATTTGCCACGACCGGGCGAAACGGTTAGCGGCGCGACGCTGGCACGCCATCCGGGAGGCAAGGGTGCCAACCAGGCCCTGGCTGCGGCAAAGCTGGGGGCACAGGTCTGTCTGGCGGGTCGGGTCGGCGACGATGTCATGGCCGACGAGGCCCTGGCCCTTCTCGAGGCATTCAACGTCGACCTGTCCGGTGTCATCACCGATGAGGGGGCGCCGACGGGCGTGGCCCTGATCGCCGTGGATCCGGCGGGCGAGAACCAGATCGTCGTGGCCGCCGGAGCAAACTCCCGCGTGACGCCCGAGGATCTGCCGGCGCGGATCGACACGCCGCTGATCGTCCAACTGGAGCTGCCGACCGCAACGGTGGAAGCGGCCGTGGGCCGATCGACAGGGTTTGTCTGTGCCAATCTTGCGCCGGCAGTGCCCGTATCGGATCAACTTCTCCGGCGGGCGGACCTGATCGTCGTCAACGAGACCGAGGCGGCCTTCTACGGAGACCTGATCCACCACGGTGGGGGTTGGGTGGCCGTGACCCGCGGTGCGAAGGGTGCCACCCTCTATCGGAGGGGCGGTGTGATCGCTGTGGCCGAGCCGCCAGCCGTGGTGGCTGTCGATGCGACCGGCGCGGGCGATGCCTTCGTCGGGGCGATCACCGTGGCCCTGCTGGAAGGCATGTCGGGCGAGGTTGCGCTTCGCTTTGCCTGTGCTGCGGGTGCGCTGGCCGCTACCCGTTCAGGCGCTCAACCCTCGCTGCCGGACCGAAGTGACGTCGAGGCGATCCTTGCGAACCCGCCCTGATCGACCAGCGACGCGACACCTCAGCAGTCGGGGCAGTTGACCTTCTGGACCGCACGGGGCCGCAGATAGTGTTTCTGGTTGAACGTGATGCCCGCCGGAATCAGGTAGTCGACCGGTGAATCGTATTCGTAGGTGGCCTCGCTGATGATGAGGCTTTCCCCGTCCTCGATGAGGTCAGGCGGAATGACGACCAGCGAGCCTTCCGCCAGGGGGCTCATGCCGCGGCCCTTGCTCCAGTCCACCGTGATGGTGTCGTTGACATTGCGGGTGACGCTGGTGATCCGCAGATCCAGGCTGTCAGCCGTGAAAGGCTTCAGGATGAGGCCGCCGATGGCAAACATGTCGTCGACCTGTTCCGCTGTGACATCGGTGGTCGACTGGGACACCAGGTCGCCGACCATGGCGGCGGCATGGCCCATGCGTTTCTGGGCCATGTAGCCCTGGCAGAACTCTGCCAGGCCGAAATAGAAGAAGATCATGATCGGCGCGATCATGGCGAACTCCACCGCCGAGACACCGCGCTGGTCCCGGATCAGGGTTCGTAGCGGATTGTTCCGTCCGATGAGGCGCATCAGTAGGGCTCGTTCCGGAATGTCGTCGTCGCGGTCATCACCATTTTCCCGTTGTCGAGCCGCGAAAGGCCCTCCGACAGGAACGGCGTGATGAGCGGCTTTTCGTACCAGACGCGGATGAGGATCAGACTGCCCGGCTGCCCGGCCTCGAAGACCAGTTTGCTGTCGTCGAACGTCTTTCCGTCCGCCATCGGATCCGGCGGATTGACGTCCTTGAACTGATCGATAACGCGGACGTCGATGGTGGTCCGCTTGTCGCAATCGGTAGCCAGCAGGCTCATCCGTTCGCAGACCTCATCCTTGAAGCCCGCGGCCGACATCGCAGCCGTCTGGGCCTGACCTGTGCGGACGAGGCGACCTGTTTCCAGGACGGCGTTCTCGACCGTCGAATCGGTGACGAACACGAGGCCCAGTTCGAGGATGGCGAAGAGCATGAAAAAGAACGGTGCCGCGACCATGGCAAACTCAACGGCTGCCTGGCCGTCGCGCCGTGTCTTCCTGTCCAGAGGGCGTAGGACCATGATCAGGGCGTCTGGCTGCTGGAGGTCCCGCCCGAGGACCGGATGGTCGTTTCGCAGGACCCGGCACAGGCCATTTCCGTCGCGCGGGCACCGCGCCACATGCGGACAGATCCGGACGACCCGCCTGTCACGACGATCTGGCGTTGAAAGATGGTGCGCCCGATCGCATCGACGGCGACGACTTCGGTGACGCCATAGCCCTTGCCCGTAACAAACAGGGTGTTCTGGTCCACGACCGTGACATCGGCGATGGCAGGGTTGCCCACGATAACAGCGCTGACGGCTCCACCGAGCTGGACGCGCTGGATACTGTCGATCTGGACCGACAGACGGCTTGGGTCCTGCGCCTGGGCTGGCACGGAGCCAGCAAAAAGGAGAGGCAGGAGGAATGCTGCGGCTGCGAGTTTGCGTCGGATCATTGCGGCTACCTTGAAGATGCGGGCGCGCGTAGACGCCTGAGCGCAAGGTCGCTCCGAAACCTCAAGAAAGTCTGAAACGGTGTCCTGAACGCCACCCCGAAGAGATCAAACCGGCGTTATCCGACTTTTTTTAGGTAAAAATGACGGTAACCATGCCCGCCTACTCAGCCTTAACCGGTCTGGGGGATTATGCTCCTGTGTTTGGGGGTGAAGCGGGTAACCGGCGCCCCCCGGCCAAGTTAGACCGCTTCACTGTTACATCTACTTCACTCAAAGGAATACACCATGACCAAGTTCATCACCAAGTTCGCCAAAGACGAGTCGGGCGCTACGGCCATCGAGTACGGCCTGATTGCTGCCCTCATCGCCGTCGTCATCATTTCGGCCGTGACCGCAATGGGCACCTCGATGAAGACCAAGTTCAACGACGTGGCTGTCGCCATGGGCGGAACTGCCGGCGCCTAAGCCAACCTCTACCCTGTAGCTTAATGGAGGGCTGGAGTTGTTCCAGCCCTCCACCGTCCGGAAGTTCCCGGCTCAAGTATCTGGCGCCCTGAAGCGCCCTCTTTTTGAGAAAGACATACCATGACCAAGTTCATCACCAAGTTTGTTAAGGACGAGTCGGGCGCTACCGCGATCGAGTACGGCCTGATCGCAGCCCTGATTGCTGTTGTCATCATCTCGGCCGTGACCGCGATGGGTACATCGATGAAGACCAAGTTCAACGACGTGGCTGTCGCCATGGGCGGAACCGCCGGCGCCTAAACAGCGCATCGACGAAAGTCTGACTGGAGGGTCGGGGCAGCAATGCTCCGGCCCTTTTTTCTGGCTGCTGAGGATCACAGGCCTCCCCTGCACCCCGGCTGTGATTTCAACCTGAATTTAACCGCCTTCGTGGGAAACAGATTCATGGACATTTTCGCGCTCGCCCTGCTCAGCCTGTTGCCGGCCCTGGCCATCGTTGCCGGGCTGAAGGATCTGACCAGCATGACCATTCCGAACTGGATCTCCGGTCTTCTGATCCTCGGGTTCTTCCCCACGGCTCTCGTCGTTGGACTACCCCTGGAGACAGTCGCGGCCCATGTCGCCGTCGCCTTTGCGGCCCTCATTGCCGGGATGGGCATGTTTGCGCTGCGCTGGGTCGGGGGCGGGGATGCCAAATTCATGGCTTCGGCCTGTTTGTGGCTGGGCGTGACAGGGTCCGGGATGTTCCTGCTGTGGACCGGCGTCATGGGTGGGCTGTTCTGCCTGGCCCTGCTGTTCGCGCGCTTTCACGCACGGCCCTATCTCCTCAGCACACCGGCCTGGTTCCAGAGCCTGATGGAGCCCAAGGGCGACATTCCCTATGGTGTCGCCATCGCAGCCGGTGCCCTGATTGCCTTCCCTGCCAGCGGAATGATGGCCGCGCTCTGAGCGCAACACGGGTCAATCAACCTGAAATAGCCGGCGATGACAGGCCTTAGGGGCGCGTTAACCCAGACGGGTCATGATTCAAGACGATAACGGCCAATCGACCGACTCACGTGTCGAAAACGGCCTGCCGGAGATCGTCGATGAAGCCCGCCCGTATCGCCGTCATCTGCATCGCTGCCGTCGCGGCCATTGGCCTTGCGATTGTCGTGCGCAGCATGGGGTCTTCCGATGGAGAAGTGACGACGACCGCTGCCGCTGCCGTCGTCCCGGAACGCCCGATGGCCAAGGTCCTGGTCGCCGCCCGCGATCTTCAGCCCGGCCAGCGCCTCGCCAATGGCGATCTGACCTGGAAGGACTGGGCCGTCGACGAGGTCAATCCGGCCTTCATCACCGATGGCAGCGTCGAGCTGCCGGGCGATAAAGACGCCGAAGATGCCACCCCGGAAGAGAAGGCGGCTGCCGAGGCCGAGGCCAGCTCTGCGACGGCGACCGTCGCTTCTGCTGCCCGGCGCGCGACGGTGGTTGCCACCGGCGGCAGCGAGGCAGACTACTACGGCTCTGTGGTCCGCGAACCCATTCTGGCCGGAGAGCCGATCGTGTCGCGCAAGATCGTGCGCGCAGGCGACAGTGGATATATGGCGGCCTATCTCGAACCCGGTTACCGCGCCATGGCGATCCGGGTCACGGTCGAGACCGCTGCCGGCGGGTTC
>QBLX01000021.1:9429-22018 GCA_003241825.1 Alphaproteobacteria bacterium | reverse complement strand
GGGTTCATTCTTCCGGGCGACCGGGTCGATGTGCTGCTGACACGCGAGACCAAGCTCGAAAACATCGGCAATCCCGAGGGCAGCAAATTCGCATCGTCGACCGTGATGCAGAACCTCAAGGTCCTCGCCATCGATCAGTCGACCCGTGCAGGCGAGGATGAACAGGCCGTGGTCGGTGCCACGGCGACCCTCGAAGTCCGCCCCGGCGATGCAGAGGCCCTGGCCCTCGCCAAGTCCGAGGGCGAACTCTCGCTGATCTTGCGATCCTACGCCGACACCTCCGGTCCGAACGGCCGCGTTGCCCCCGCCGAGGTCACCCTGGAATCCCGCACAGTCCGCGTCTTCCGCGGCAACGAACCCCAGACGGTGGTGGTCCAATGAGGCACCCGAACATGTTCCGAGTTTCCGCCTTCGCTGCCGCTTTCCTTATGACATCGACGGCAATGGTGCCCGTCTCCGCGATGGCCGGAGACCCCGGTTCAAGATCGGTCGCGATGGGATCGGAGCCACAACTCGTCAATCTGCCGCGCGGCACATCCTTCGCCGTCGAACTGCCGGCAGATGCCCGCGACGTTATCGTGTCCAATCCGGCCGTGGCCGAAGCCATGCTGCATAGCCAGCGGCGCATCACCGTGATCGGTATTGCGCCCGGTGAGACAGATGCGGTGTTTCTCGATGCAGCCGGCCGGTCAATCCTGACCCTCAGGGTCCGGGTCGATGCCGGCGTCAGCGCCCTCCAGGATACGCTCAGCCGCGTAGCCCCCGGGGCGCAGGTCCGGGCAGAAGCCGTCAACGACAGCATCATCCTGACCGGTCTGGTCACCAGTGTCGCCGAGAGCGAGCGGATCGCGGCCGTGGCCCGGGCCTTTGTCACGACCCCTGAAAAGGTGCTGAACATGCTCAGCGTCGCCGGTTCCGACCAGGTGACACTGAAGGTTCGCGTGATCGAGGTGCAGCGCACGGCCATCAAGCAGCTGGGGTTTGACACCAATGCCATCCTCGGCCGCATTGATGGCGCGCAGTTCCTGATGGGTCAGGCCGCGACCTTTGGCGTCAATGGCGGCCTACTGGGCGGTCTGACGGGTGGCTATCTCGATGACACGACAACGAACTTCCAGCAGCAGCAGCCCTGCGGCCCGACATTCCCTGCCGGCTCGCTCTGCCCGGTCGTGGTCGACAGCTTCGCAGACTCGGGCAATTTCGATACAGCCCAGCGTGGAACCGGGCCCGGCAGCAATGGCCTGAACCGCGGCGAAGCGACCATCAAGGCCTTCGAGCGCGTCGGCCTTGTGCGCGCCCTGGCCGAACCGAACCTGACGTCGGTCAACGGCGAGAGTGCGAGTTTCCTGGCGGGTGGCGAGTTCCCGGTTCCGACCGGTCGCGATCGCGATGGCAACGTCACGATCGAGTACAAGAAATACGGGGTGAACCTGTCGTTTCGTCCGATCGTCCTGTCGGAGGGACGGATCTCCCTGCAGATCTCGGTCGAGGTCTCGGAACTGACAAACAACGGCGGTCTGACGCTCGGCGCCGGCACGGCCTCGGCCGTCAGCATTGCCGGTGTCAATGTGCGGCGCGTCGAGAACACTGTCGAGATTCCGTCCGGGGGATCGATGATGATCGCGGGCCTGCTGCAGGACACTGTGCGTCAGCAGATCGACGGTCTGCCCGGCATGACGGGCCTGCCGGTGCTCGGTACCCTGTTCCGGTCGCGGGACTATCTGGCCGGCGAAACCGAGCTGGTCGTGATCGTCGAGCCCTATATCGTCACGCCCGTGGCACCGGGACGTCTGCAGACACCGGCTGACGGGCTGCGCATTCCGACCGATATCCAGACGACTTTGTTCGGCCAACTGAACCAGGCCTATGGCTCCCCCGCTCCTACCTCCCAGGGCGGTGGATGGCAGGGTCCTGTTGGCTATGTGATCGAGTGAGGACCATGATGATCCGTCAGACGCTTCTGATCTCCCTGGCCGCGAGCGCACTGCTGGCTGGCTGCATGGGCGCACCGGCCGAAGGCCTGGGTCCGGTTCCCCTGACGCCGACCCAGCGTTTCACCCTGCAGGTCGAACCCGGCATCGAGCGGATCGCGCTTGCGGTGCATGATACAGGCCTGTCCGCAAACCAGCAGAACGCCGTTCTCGACGTGGCCCGCCGGTTTGGCCAGGAAGGTGCCGCCAGCATCATCATCGAGGCCCCGTCGGGCCAGGACGTCGTTGCCAGTGAACTCGCCTGGCGCGTCAAGGGGCTGCTGGAGCAGATGGGCATTCCCGCACATCAGCTTCAGGTCGTTGCCTACAATGCCCCGGATCCCCGCGCGCCGGTCCTCGTCGGCTATGAATCCCTGCGTGCCCGGGTACCCCAGTGCGGCCGGGCATGGGGCAGTCTGACCCGGACGGCCAACAACGAGTCTTCCGCGAATTTCGGTTGTGCAGTCACGGCCAATCTTGCCGCACAGATTGCCGATCCCCGCGATATCATTGCACCGCGCACCATGACCCCGGTGGATGGCGCGCGCCGGAGCGTCGTGATCGACAAGTATCGCAAGGGCGAACCGACAGCGGCCGTGCGCGAAGAGTTGCTCACGAACCAGCAAGTCTCGAACGCGGTGGAATAGAGGACCATGACCCAGGCCATCGCTCCACGCAGTTTCGATACCTTCGAGGAAGAGTTCGATCTCGACATCGCATTCGAACCGGATGCCGTGGCGAGCCCAAGGGCTCCCGAGACCGACATCAACCCCCGCGAACCGCTTCAGTTCGTGGCTCCTGCCGCTGTTGCAGCGGCGGTGGTGACGCCGAACCTGGTCCCGCTCGCAGCCGCTGCCCCCGCCCACACGCCTGCCACGGCGCCGGTCGCCAGCACCTTCAATCCGGTCGGCGAGCTGGTTGCCAGTGCCTCGGCTGCGATCGTGCCAACGGGTCTTCATGCCGAAATTGCCGTTCCGCGCATCGCCATCCATGTCTTTGCAGAACGTCAGGACACCCTGACCTCGGCCGAGCGCGCCGGACAGGACCGGCGCATGTCCCGTGCCACGACCCAGATCCGGGTTGGCGGGATTCCAGCAGCCATCTCCACCTATCTGAACGAACCCACGCCGCCCCTGATCGTCGTGGAATGCCTCGATGATCCCAACGCCCTGCTGGCTCAGATCGACCGGCTGGCCGAATGCTGCGATTCGGGCACCAAGGTCGTCGTGATCGGGTTGTCGAACGACATCCTGCTGTTCCGCGAGCTCATGCGCCGCGGGGTCAGCGAGTATCTGGTTGCGCCGGTACAGCCGTTGCAGCTGATCGCTGCCATCGGTGGGCTGTTTTCGGATCCCGCCCAGCCGTTCGTAGGTCGCTCGATCGCCTTCGTGGGCGCGCGCGGTGGTGCCGGTGCGTCGTCCGTGGCGCACAATACGGCCTATGCGATCTCGGAACGTATCGGTGCCAATACCGTCATCGTTGACTACGACCTGCCGTTCGGGACCGCCGGTCTCGACTTCAACCAGGACCCGTTGAACGGCGTTGCAGACGCCCTTGGCCAGCCGGACCGTCTCGACTCGGTGCTGATGGACCGGATGATGGTCCGCTGCACTGACAAGCTGAGCCTGTTTGCCGCTCCGGCAACGCTTGATACCGACTGGGACATCGCCCCCGAGGCCTTCGAAGAGGTTACCAGCAGGATACGCTCCACTGCGCCATTCGTGGTTCTGGACCTGCCCCACCTCTGGTCGGGGTGGATGCGGCAGACCCTGATCGCAGCGGACGAGGTTGTCGTCGTGGCGACGCCCGACCTCGCCAGCCTGCGCAATGCCAAGAACATGATCGACCTGATCCGTCAGGGCCGTCCGAACGATGCCCCGCCGCGACTTGTGCTGAATCAGGTCGGGGTCCCGGGTCGACCGGAGATTCCGGCCAAGGAGTTCGGCAATGCCCTCGGCATCCTGCCCAGTCTGATCATTCCGTTTGAACCCAAACTGTTCGGGGCAGCGGCCAACAATGGCCAGATGATCCTTGATGCGGGTGCCAAGTCCAAGTCGGCCGAGGCGTTCCAGACCCTTGCCCAGATCGTGTCGCGCCGCGAACTGCCTGTGCTGACAGGTCCAAACGGCAAGCCCGGCAAGCCCGGCAAGGCCCCGAAGGCGGCCAAGGAAGCCGGGTCGCCATCGGAGAGCAAGTCGTTGTTCGCCAATCTGTTCAAGAAGCGCTGACGGGAACCACGAGTGTTCGGTAAACGCACAGGAACAAACGGCACGGCGACGCTGGAGGCTCGTGCCCCGGCGAGTCCGCAGGCTTCGCCGGCTCCAGGCACAGACTCTCCCATGCCCGTCGTCCGCTATGGCGACGACGCCGATGATGAACTGTCTCCGTTCGAGAGCGGAACACCGGCGGCGGGCGGCAAGGCCGGCGCGCCACCCGCTGACAGGCTCGACGCCCTGGCGTCACGCCCGAAAGCCGCTGCAGCAGCCTCGCCTGTCAAAGGGCCGGGACCCAAGGCCACAGCCGGCCTGGAGCAGCTGAAGAAGGCGCAGGCGGTCACCGAGATCGTGCGCGAGCAGAGCGACTACTACCACGCCACCAAGACCACGATCTTCAACGCCCTGATGAACACCATCGACCTGGCCCAGCTGGCCCAGCTCGATACCAAGGCGGCTTCGGAAGAGATCCGTGACATCGTCGCCGAACTGGTGGCGATCAAGAACGTTTCGATGTCGGTGGCCGAGCAGGAACACCTGGTCCAGGACATCGTCAATGATGTGCTGGGCTACGGCCCGCTGGAGCCGCTGCTGGCTCGCGACGACATCGCCGACATCATGGTCAACGGTGCTGGCCGGGTCTTCATCGAGGTCGGCGGCAAGGTCCAGCTGACCAATGTTCGCTTCCGCGACAACACCCAGCTGATGAACATCTGCCAGAGGATCGTGTCGCAGGTGGGCCGTCGCGTCGACGAGAGCAGCCCGATCTGCGACGCCCGCCTGCCGGATGGAAGCCGCGTCAACGTCATCGCCCCGCCGCTGGCGATCGACGGCGCGACCCTGACGATCCGGAAGTTCAAGAAAGACAAGCTGACGATGAAGAACCTGGTGGAGTTCGCCTCCATCAGTCCGGAGGGGGCGCGGGTTCTGGGCGTCATCGGGGCCTGTCGCTGCAATATCGTCATCTCAGGCGGTACCGGTTCCGGCAAGACAACCCTGCTGAACACACTGACGGCCTTTATCGACCCGACCGAGCGGGTGATCACCTGCGAGGACGCGGCCGAGCTGCAGCTGCAACAGCCCCATGTCGTGCGACTGGAGACCCGGCCGCCCAACCTCGAGGGGCAGGGCACGATCACCATGCGGGACCTGGTGAAGAACTGCCTGCGGATGCGTCCGGAGCGGATCATCGTCGGCGAGGTTCGTGGACCCGAGGCTTTCGATCTTCTGCAGGCGATGAACACCGGCCACGACGGATCGATGGGCACGCTGCACGCCAACAGTCCGCGCGAGGCGATCAGCCGGATGGAGTCCATGATCACCATGGGTGGTTATGGCCTGCCGTCGAAGACCATCCGTGAAATGATCACCGGGTCGGTCGACGTCATCATCCAGGCGGCGCGTCTGCGGGACGGCTCGCGCCGGATTACCCATATCACCGAGGTCGTGGGCCTCGAGGGTGACGTGATCGTGACCCAGGACCTCTTCATCTACGAGATCACGGGCGAGGACGAGAACGGCAAGATCATCGGCCGTCACCGGTCGACCGGTATCGCCCGTCCGCGGTTCTGGGACCGGGCACGCTATTACGGGCTGGAGCGCGAGCTGGCGGAAGCCCTCGACGCAGCGGAGTAGGGCGGATGCTGGAAATCCTCGCCGGCGTTCTGGGCTTCATCATCATTGCCAGCCTCGGCTGGGTCTTTGTCGGCGGCGATGACTCGTCCACCCAGGCCCTCAAGCGTGCTGAGGGCCTGGGCGTCGGCCGCAATATCACCTCGCGCAAGACATCTGCCCAGGCCAACACCCCTGAAGCCAGGCGCAAGGTCATCGAGCTGCAGCTCAAGGAGGCCGAGCGCAGGGAGCGCAAGGCCCGCATGACGATGGCGGCCAAGCTGAAGCACGCCGGTCTTGCCATGAAGATCCGCACGTTCTGGATCATCAGCGCGGTTCTTGGCACCCTCTCCTTCCTGTTCCCGCTGCTGTTCGGCCTGAACTTCTTTCTGGCGGTCGGGATTTCCATCGTGTTCGGGCTCGGCCTGCCCCGGTGGGTCGTGGGTTTCATCGGCAAGCGGCGGATGAAGAAATTCTCGGCCGAATTCGCCAACTCAGTCGACGTCATCGTGCGCGGTATCCGTTCCGGACTGCCTGTCCACGACTGTTTCAAGATCATCGGCAAGGAAGCCCCCGCCCCCCTCGGCCCGGAGTTCCATCGGCTGGTCGAGAACATGAGCGTGGGCCTGACGCTGCCGCAGTCGCTGGACAAGATGTACGAGCGCATGCCGACGCCCGAGCTGAAATTCTTCACCATCGTGATCGCGATCCAGCAGAAGACCGGCGGCAATCTGGGCGAGGCCCTGTCGAACCTGACCACGGTCCTGCGAGCCCGCCGGATGATGAGCGAGAAGATCAAGGCGCTCTCATCGGAAGCGATGGCATCAGCCGGGATCATCGGCGCGCTGCCACCGGTCGTCATGACCCTCGTCTTCATCACGACCCCTGCCTACATGGGCCTGCTCTTCACCGACCCGCGCGGCCAGGTGATGCTGCTGGGGGCCGCAATCTGGATGTCCGCTGGTGTCTTCGTGATGAAGAAGATGATCGCGTTCAAATTCTAGGGACTGACGGACCATGATCGCGTTTCTGACCAATCCGTTGAACCTGATGAGCATCGGCGTCGGCATCTTTGCCTTTGCCGCAATCTTCACGGTCGTCGCGTCCATGACGGGCGGGGCGCAGCTCGAGACCCGGCTGAAGGCCGTCGCGGTCCGTCGTGACGAGCTGAAGCGTCGGTCACGTCAGGCCATGGTGTCTGGAACCGGGTCGGGGCTGCGTCACAGCGACGATGGCTTCAAGAAGCAGATCGTCGACATGCTGGACCTCAGCAAGCGACTGGAAGATCCCAAGGTCGTCGACAAGATGGCCCAGGCCGGCTTCCGCGGGCCCAAGCCGATCACGACCTTCTATTTCTTCCGTATGGCCATGCCCTTTGTCTTCATGGCAGCGGTCGGCTTCTACCTGTTCGGGTTCAACGATTTCGGTATGCAGCCCATGACCCGCGTCACCGCCACCGTGGCCGCTGCGCTCGTGGGCTATTACGCGCCGAACATCTATCTCTCGAACCTGGTCTCCAAACGCCAGACCTCGATCATGCAGGCGTTTCCGGACACGCTGGATCTGCTGCTGATCTGCGTCGAGGCCGGGATGTCGATCGAGGCGGCGATCCAGAAGGTCAGTCAGGAAATCAGCACGTCATCGATCGAACTGGCCGAGGAACTGAGCCTGCTCACGGCCGAGCTCAGCTACCTGCCTGAACGTCGCCATGCCTATGAGGGTCTGGCGCGACGGACCAACCATCCGGGCGTCCGTGCGGTGACCACGGCCATGATCCAGGCCGAGCAATACGGCACCCCTCTGGGTGTGGCGCTGCGGACCATGGCCAAGGAGAACCGCGACCTGCGCCTGTCGGCTGCGGAGAAGAAGGCTGCAGCCCTGCCGGCCAAGCTGACCGTGCCGATGATCATCTTCTTCCTGCCGGTACTGTTCGTCGTGATCCTTGGCCCTGCGATCATCAATATCCAGGACACGATGGCCAAATAGGCCTGAAAATCCGATCAGGCCCGGCTTTCGACGGAAACCTTCAGCGCGTCGGCAACCTGCTCACAGGCCTGTTTCAGGACGAATTTGTGCTTGTCGTGGAACAGCTCGCCACGAAGACCCGAGAAGATGTAGCCGTTTGCCGCGATACAGCTGCCGGGCTTCAGTTCGTCGATCTCGAAATAGCGCACGACGTTGAACATCATGCCGCGCTTCTCGGACCAGACCAGCTGGGCCAGGGGCTGCCAGTCACCGACACGGGCAATGACCGGGCGGGCGGAGTGGCCGGGGAGGGTCTCTGTAAGGCGGATCTCGCTGCCGAAGCCGATACTGCCCGATGCGTCCCTCTCGATCGGGTTCCACCGGCTCCAGTAGGAGAGGTCCGCCAACGACTCCCAGATGCGGTCCGCCGGGGCCTGGATGCCGATACGTCTTTCGATACGGAAGTTCATCTGGCTGATCTGGCAAGACTTGGGGGCGGGCGCAAGGCGGCGGAGGACCCTGACGGGTTCATTGCGTCAGTCGGGAGCGAGAACGGACTCGATGACGCGGCGATAGACACCGGTTAGGGCCTGCAATTCCGCGACCGGCACGCGCTCGTCGATCTGGTGCATCGTCTGTCCCACGAGACCCAGTTCCAGTACCGGACACATGGCGCGGAGGAACCGGGCATCGGAGGTGCCGCCGGTGGTCGAGGCCTCCGGACGAATGCCGGTGCCCGTCTCCACGGCATCCTGGACTGCGGTCACGAACGGCCCATGCGGCGTCAGGAAGGCTTCTCCGGAGCACAGGTGTTCAAGCGTGATCTGAAGGCCGCTGTCGGCCTGGGCCTGACCGGCCATCCGGTTCAACTCTGCCATCAGGCCGTCGCCGCTCTGGGCCGGGTTGAAGCGGATGTTCAGCCGCGCACGAGCTTCTGACGGAATGACATTGGTCGCCCCGTTGCCGATGTCGATGGTCGTGATCTCGAGGTTCGACGGCTGGAAGGCTTCATACCCCTCGTCGAGCACCCAGGCGTCGAGGGCGGCCAGCAGCCGGACGAGGACCGGTGCCGGATTGGCGGCACGAGCGGGATAGGCCACGTGGCCCTGTTTGCCATGGACGGTGATCCAGCTGTTGAGCGAGCCACGACGACCGATCTTGATCATGTCACCCAGCTGATGCTGGGACGAGGGTTCGCCGACGACACAGGCGTCGATGATCTCGCCCTCGGCCATCAGGGCCTCGACCACCCGCCTGGTGCCGTGCAGGGCCGGGCCCTCCTCGTCGCCGGTGATCAGGAAGGAGAGCGAACCCTCGGGCTCGCCTGCTGCCAGCACCTCGGACACGGCGGCGACCCAGGCGGCGATCCCGCCCTTCATGTCGACGGCTCCGCGTCCGTACAGCAGGCCATCCCGGACCTCGGCCTCGAACGGTCCGGACGACCAGGCCTCGGTGTTGCCGGTCGGCACGACGTCGGTGTGTCCCGCAAAGCAGAGGTTGGGCGAGGCGGTGCCGCGACGGGCGTACAGGTTTTCGATCCGGGCGTCGGAGCCGGTGCCCGACGGTCCCTCGAACGCCATGCGCCGGCAGGTGAACCCAAGGTCCGTCAGCACCCGCTGCAATGTGTCCATGGCCCCGGCGTCCGCAGGCGTCACGGACGGGCGGCGGATCAGATCGCGGGTCAGTTCGACGGGATCGATGAGGGGAAGGGGTGCGCCGGTCATGGACCTATGCTTTAGGGGCGTTGTGCGGTCGCGAGAAGAGTGCGCCTGCCAGGCTGAGACACCATGACCGACAGTCCCGACAGTCCCGAATCCCCCGCCTGCGGCAAGATGCCGGGAGGTGATGTGGACCGGGGCGACAATCCCTGGGCGATCCGGGACTTCAAACTGCTGTGGCTCGGGCGGCTGGCGGCTGTGCTGGCGATCCAGATCCAGTCCTCGGCCCTGTTGTGGCAGGTCTACGAGATCGCGCGGCGCGATCATCCGATCGAACAGGCCAGCCTGTATCTGGGGCTGGTCGGACTGGTGCAGTTCATCCCGCTTCTGGCCTTTACCCTGCCTGCGGGCGAGATGGCCGATCGGCGCGATCGCAAGATTACTGTCGCCGTCTCCATCGCCGTGGAGGGGCTGTGTGCCGTCGCCTTCCTCGCCATGGCGATGCATGGGTCGCCGCCGCTCTGGGGGCTGCTTGCGGTGGCCTGTCTGTTCGGGGCCTGCAGGGCCTTTCTGGCACCGGCCAGCCAGGCATTTCTGCCGATGGTGGTCGGCCGTCCGGCACTGCCGCGCGCCATTGCGGCCCAGTCGATCGCCTTCCAGACCGGAGCCATCGCGGGCCCGGCACTGGGTGGAGTCATCGTCGCCGTCTCGACGCCCCTGGCCTATGCGACGGCGCTGGTCGCCTTCCTGATCGGTCTGAGCGCCTTCCTGCTGATCCGCACCAGCGGCAAGCCCGAGCGGATCGAGGGCGGACCCGGGCGCTGGGACGCGGTCAAGGAGGGGCTGAACTATGTCTGGAACACCAAGATCGTGCTGGGCGCCATCTCGCTCGACCTGATCGTCGTGTTGTTCGCGGGCGTGGCCCTGCTGACGCCGATCTTTGCCCGCGACATCCTGCATGTCGGGGCCGCCGGGTTCGGGCTGCTGCGCGCTGCCTTCGGGGTGGGGGCGCTGGGGATGGCGGTCTATCTGTCGCGCTATCCGATCGTGCGGCGCGGCGGGCTGTGGATGTTCGGAGCCGTCGCCGCCTTCGGGGTTTGCACTATCGTCTTCGGCCTGTCGAAGGTCGCATGGGTCAGCGCCATCGCCCTGCTGATCGGCGGTGCGGCCGACATGATCAGCGTCAACATCCGCCAGACCCTGATCCAGCTGTCGACGCCCGATCACATGCGCGGGCGGGTGTCGTCGGTGTCCATGCTGTTCATCGGGGCCTCAAACGAACTGGGCGAGGCCTATTCCGGCGTCATGGTCCGGCTGCTGAGCCCTATCGGCGCGGCGGTGTTCGGCGGCATCGGCGCCCTGGCAGCGACAGGGATATGGGCGAGGGCCTTCCCGACCCTGCGGAAAGCCGACCGGCTGAGCTGAGATCTCTGCCCCATCGCCTCGCGATGGGGCGGACATTACCAGGCTCGGAAATGCTTCGAGAGCTTCAGCCCCTGGCGCTGGTAGTGGCTGCCGCCTTCGCCATAGAGGCGGGACGGACGTTCGGTCAGGGGCTCATAGATCAGGCGGGCGACGATCTGGCCGTGTTCCAGCAGGAAGGGTGTGTCGTGGGTGCGGACTTCCAGCACGCCCTTGGACCCGGCCCCGTGGGCCTCGTCCGTGCCGAAGCCCGGATCGAAGAAGCCGGCGTAGTGGACGCGGAACTCGCCGACGCTGGGGTCGATCGGAGTCATCTCCGCGGCCTGGTCGACCGGAATCTCCACCGCATCGCTTGAGGCCAGGATGTAGAACTCGCCCGGATCAAGCAGGAGTTCGCCGCGACGCAGGTGCAGCGGCTCCCAGAAATCGCGAGGGTCATGGCCGTCGATCCGGTCCAGATCGATGACGCCGGCATGGCGGCGGCCGCGGAAGCCGACGATGTCGCCGCCCTGCAGATCGACGCCGACACTGCGGGTCTCGAGCCGGGGCGGTTCGCCGGCCTTCAGCCGGAGCTGGTTCAGCCGGGTGCCGGGGCGGACCAGGATGGAGAAGGTCTGGGGCGCGATTTCCAGATACAGCGGGCCCTCATAGCCCTCGGCCACGTCGTCGAAGGAGGCCCCCTGATCGGTCAGCAGTCGCACGAAGACATCGACCCGTCCGGTCGAGCTCTTGGGATTGGCGCGTGCGATCAGTCCCCGGGGCAGGGTCAGGCTTTCCTGCAGCCGGGCGATATAGACGCAGCCCTTTTCGAGGACCTCGCCGCCCGACAGGTCGAGCGTATGCATGACCACATCGGCGATCCGGTCCTCGACCTTGCGCGAGCCGGGCAGGAAGGAGGCCCGCACCCGCCAGCAGGTGTCGGACAGGCGCAGGTCCAGCGAGGCCGGCTGCACCTGATCGGCGTCAAACGGCGTCCAGGAGCGGATCGCGCCCAGGGCGATCAGGCTCTCGATGGACTGGCAGGGCAGGATGCCGGGGGCGGCTGTTGTAAAGGCGCTCATGATGCCCGGTCTAAGGGGGAATTTCCCATCTGTCTCGCCTTTGACGTTGAAAGCCCGGGCCTGTGGCGCGACGATAGGGTGCGACAGACCACAGGCCACTGACCATGAACGACAGCCCCGCTTACGAAGCCCGCACCGGCGACATCGTCGTGCGTGTCCGGCCCAGCTATCTGGCGGGGCAATCCGATCCCGATGGCGGGCGCTGGGTCTGGGCCTATCAGGTCGAGATCGAGAACCATGGTCCCACGCCTGTCCAGCTGATGTCCCGGTTCTGGCGCATCACCGACGGACGGGGAGTCGAGGAAGAAGTGCAGGGGCCGGGAGTGGTCGGGCAGCAGCCGGTGATCGCGCCGGGCGAACGCTATGCCTATGCCTCGGGCTGTCCCCTGACAACGCCCTCGGGGGTGATGGAGGGGCTGTACCGCATGGTGGACCCTTCCGGCCGCGCCTTCGAAGCCGCGATTCCGGCCTTCAGCCTCGACATCCCGGGCGACCGGCGCGTGCTGAACTAGAGCCACGGTTCCGTTGGCCAGGCTTTCGGCTGCAGGTGCGGACGGGCGGAAAGAAGGGGTTGGGGGGCTGCGTCAACCCGGATAACCGCAGCCCCGCCCCCTTGCCCGACGGGCGGACCCGGCGGGTGGAGCGAGCCCTCTAGGGAGCAACCATGACGGCGAAATGACGAGGGCGGC
>QBLX01000021.1:0-9419 GCA_003241825.1 Alphaproteobacteria bacterium | reverse complement strand
AAACCCCGCCACGCCCCGCCGCCCCGTGCGGCCGAAATCAGATGTAGCGACGCAGCGACCGCGCCAGCTCGGTGGAGCCATTCTTCTTCAGGGCGGGCTGGTAGGCGACGCGGGCGTGCTCGACGCAATAGACGCCTTCCGAAGCGCGGCGTCCGCAGAAGCTGAATTCCGACGACGACGGATCGCCGATCGGCCATTTGCACATGTGGGCACCCAGGGTCATCACCGTGGCGGTGCCGACCATGTCGGGCGCGCGCTCCGGTGTAGGGGCGACCGGCAGGTTGGGACGCGGTGCGGGTGCGACAGCCTCGATCCGGCGGGGAGCCGACGGCTGGACCGGCGGCGTGGTGCGGGTCTTGGCGGGGCGGAAGGTGGTTGCAGTGCGGGCAGGCTGCGAAGGCGTAGCCCGGCCTGACAGGCCGAGGCGGTGAACCTTGCCGATCACGGCATTGCGGGTCACGCCGCCACCCAGCTGTTTGGCGATCTGCGAAGCCGACTGGCCTTCCAGCCACAGCTTCTTCAACGCACCGACGCGGTCTTCTGTCCAGCCTGGTGTCATGTCGCCCTCCAGCGATAAGCAGATTCAATATCTGGTGTCAGCGAACGCCGTAGATGCCGCTGACCCACCACCAGTCGTAAACGAGGCGTTAAGAGACGCAAGATGTGCGAATCAAGCGTCCACAGAAATCAAGATATTGAATCAGCGTTCGGTAAAGGCCGAACGCTTGCGAAACCGGGATGCGGGGCGCATCTGGCGGCCATGACCGAGCCTACGACCCTCGCCTCGACCCGCCCGTCGGGTCTGCCGATGCCGCGCCGCTATGACGGCATCAACTGGGTGGGCGTCCAGACCCTCTACCTGCGCGAAGTGCGGCGGTTCTGGAAGGTGGGGGCCCAGACGGTGGCGGCACCGGTGGTCACCACCCTTTTGTATATGCTGGTCTTTGTGGTCGCCCTGCAGGGTGCGCGTCCGCCGCTGCACGGGACGCCCTTTGCCGAGTTCGTGGCCCCGGGCCTGATCATGATGGCCATGCTGAACAATGCCTTCGCCAATGCCTCATCCAGCCTGATCCAGGCCAAGATCATGGGCACCTCGACCGACTTTCTGACCCCGCCCCTGTCGCCGCTGGAACTGACCATCGGATTTTCCCTCGGTGCAGCGACGCGGGGCCTGGCCGTGGGACTGGTGACAGCCATCTGCGTGCTGCCGTTCGCAAGGCTTGGGATCGCCAATCTGGCGGCCATCGTCTGGTTCGGCCTGATCGCCTCCCTGTTCATGGGGATGGTCGGGGTCCTGGCCGGCCTGTGGTCAGAGAAATTCGACCACCTGTCCGCGGTGCAGAATTTCGTGGTCATGCCGATGACCTTCCTGTCCGGCACCTTCTACCTGGTCGAGAACCTGCCGGAGCCGTTCGCCACGATCAGCCACTGGAACCCGTTCTTCTATCTGATCGACGGCTTCCGCTACGGCTTCATCGGACAGGCCGAGGGCAACCTGATGATCGGTGTGATCATGAGCGCCGTCCTGACCGTCGCGATGGCTGCAGCCTGCTGGCTGGTCTTCCGGTCAGGCTGGCGGCTGAAGAGCTGACGCCTCAGCCGAACTTGCCCTCGGCCCACCGCGCGGCGAAATAGCCGCCCGTTGCCGACAGGGAAGTCAGGGTCGTACCCCAGATGATGTCGGTGATGGTCAGCTTCCACGACCAGACGCTCAGCGTCGCCTGGTTGGTCAGGTCATAGGTGGCGTAGGCGACGAAACCCAGGACAGCGCCGTTCAGGGCGGCCCGGGTCCACGACCCTTCCCGCAGCGCCGGCTCGATGGCCAGGAAGACCGTGCCGGCGATCGATATGAGGTAGAAGATCACGGCTGCCGTCATGTCCGGCTTGTCGGCCATGATCGGCCCGATAACGGGGCGATACAGCCGGTTGACCATGGTGGTCAGCCAGACGGCGTCGATGACGGCAAAGGTCAGGCCAGCGCCCAGATAGGCGAACAGATATTTGATCATCTCGGTCCCCTGCCGGTGGTCAGGTCGGCATCAGTCGATAGTGGCTGACCGCCCAGGTGCGGCCGTCGTCGTTTCCGAATAGCCCGGCGGTGGCCAGATAGAACCTGCGCCAGCGCCGCACCCACAGCCGGGCCTGCTCGCCATAGGTGGCCTGCATCAACTCGAACACGCGGGCTTCGTTGCGATCCATGTTCGCCAGCCAGTCCTCGGCGGTGCGGGCATAGTGTTTGCCGTTCCACATCCATTCCTCCTCGACCGTGAACAGGTCCGAGAACTCGCGGATCAAGCCGTGGCTCGGCATCACCCCGCCGGTGAAGAAATGCTGGGCGATGAAGTCGCCGGAGTCGGTGTGATCGAACCGGTAGGGCGCATCGCGATGGGTGAAGATGTGAATGAACATCCGCCCGTCGGGCTTAACCCAGCGTTTCGCCCGGGTCAGCAGGCTGCGCCAGTTGGCCATGTGCTCGAACATCTCGACCGACACGATCCGGTCATAGCTGCCGGGCTCGGGGGCCTCGAAATCGTTCATGTCGCACGTGATGACCGTCAGGTTGGTCAGGCCGCGTGCCGCCGCCTGGGCCTCGATATGGCCGCGCTGTCCCTGGCTGTTCGAGACGGCCGTGATCCTGCTGGCTGGATAGTGTTCGGCCATCCAGAGGCTGAGCGAGCCCCAGCCGCAGCCGAGCTCAAGGATCGACTGGCCATCGACCAGACCGGCGTGAGTACAGGTTTCAGCCAGGGCCTTTTCCTCGGCCTGGTCCAGGGTGCGGGCCCCGTCCTCATAGAGGCAGCAGGAGTATTTGAGGCGTTTGCCGAGGCAGATCTGGAAGAACTCGGGCGGCAGTTCGTAATGCTGGTCATTGGCCGCGTCAGCGTGTTCGGCGATCGGCCGCTCGGCCATTTCGCGTGCGAAGGCAGCCGGGTTGTGCGGGGCCTCGCGATCCAGTCGCTTGCGCGCCTCGGTGACCAGGCTCCGGATCGCGGGGCGCGTCACGAAGTCGGGGAAGGGCGCGTCCTGAAGCTGCCGAATGGCGACATTGGCAAGGTTCATCGGGGGGGTCCTGGGTTGGGTAGGCTTTATGGCGGTGGAAGGCGGTGCGCGTAAAGGCTCCGCCTGACTGTGCATACAGCTACGGTGACGCGTTGCGTACGGATGAAGCTCATCCGATGATGGGGGCGCAGCGTATAATGGTCGTACTGCAATGCCGGAGATGACATGAGCCCCACCCTGGTCGCCCCTGACCCGTCCGCAGGCGGACATCGCCAGCGCATCGCGGTCGTCGGGTCCGGCATTTCAGGCCTGTCGTGTGCCTGGCTGCTGTCGCAGGCCCACGAGGTCACCCTGTATGAGGCGGACGACCGGCTGGGCGGGCATTCCAACACCGTCGATGCGCCCAGTCCTTCGGCCCCGGTCGCGGTGGACACGGGCTTTATCGTCTACAACGAGGCCAATTATCCCAACCTGGTGGCTCTGTTCGATCACCTGAAGGTCCCGACGCGGCCCGCCCATATGTCCTTCGCCGTCTCGATGGACGATGGCGCGCTGGAGTATTCCAGCCATGGGCTGGGGGCGCTGTTCGCCCAGAAACGGAACTATGCGAGCCCCCGGTTCTGGCGGATGATCACCGACATCCTGCGCTTCCAGAAACAGGCCCCGAGGGATCTGGTCTCACTGGAGGCGTCGGGCGAGACCCTCGATGCCTATCTGGTGCGGGGCGGCTACGGGACCATGTTCCGCGATGCCTATCTGCTGCCACAGGCGGCCGCCATCTGGTCTTCGACGCTGGACCAGATGGCCAATTATCCTGCCGCCTCGCTGGTTCGCTTCTACATGAACCACAATCTGCTGGCCTATGAGCTGAAACCCAGCTGGCGGACGGTGGAGGGCGGAAGTCGCCAGTATGTCAGCCGGTTGGCCAAGGCCTTCGCCGGCACGGCTGTGCTGGGCGCGGGGATTGCGGGCGTCGCCCGCGACGCCGACGGTGTCACCATCCGGTTTGCCGACGGGCGCAGCGAGCGGTTTGACGCGGTCGTCCTCGCCACCCATTCCGACCAGGCGCTGCGCCTTCTGGATGCGCCGACGGCCGACGAGACCCGGCTGCTGGGGGCCATCGCCTATCGGCCCAACCGGGCGATCCTGCACCGGGACGCCAGCCTGATGCCCAGGCGCAGGAAGGCCTGGGCTGCCTGGACCCATCAGGGGCTCACTGACCGTGCGGGCGAGGGCGGGGTCACCTACTGGATGAATGAATTGCAGGGGCTGAAAGGCCCGCCGCTGTTCGTGAGCCTGAACCCTGTGCGCGAGCCCGATCCTACGCTTGTTCTCGGCGAATGGGATTACGAGCACCCGGTGTTCGACACGGCTGCAGTGGCGGCACAGTCTGAACTCTGGGCGCTGCAGGGCGGCCAGGGAGTCTGGTTCGCAGGGGCATGGTTCGGCTCGGGGTTCCACGAGGACGGGCTGCAGGCCGGGCTGGCTGTCGCCGAACAGCTGGGCGGGGTGCGCCGCCCCTGGTCGGTGTCCAACGAGAGTGGCCGGATCCAGGTCCACCCGGTTCCCGCGAGCCTGGCCGCATGAACAGGGCTCCCCTCGCGAGGGGACAGGACGACGCCTCGGCCCTCTATGTGGGGCAGGTCACGCACCGGCGGACCCACGGGTTCGACCATGCGCTGGGCTATCGCATCTTCATGCTGCTGATGGACCTCGACCATGTCGATGGCCACCTGAAGCGGCTGCGCTGGCTGAGCGGCAAGCGGTTCGGCCTGCTGAGTTTTCGCGCTGCCGACCACGGTGATCGCTCGGGGCGGCCGTTGCGGGGCCAGGTCGAGCATCATCTGGCCGAGGCCGGGATCGATATCGAGGGCGGGCCGATCCGGCTGCTCTGCATGCCGCGAATCCTTGGCTTCGGCTTCAATCCGCTGAGCGTCTATTTCTGCCACCGGCCCGACGGGACGCTGGCCGCCCTGCTGTACGAGGTGACCAACACCTTTCATGAACGGCACAGCTATCTGGTCGCTCACCCGCGGGAGACCGACGAGAGGCTGGTTCGCCAGACGGCGGAAAAGGCCTTCTTCGTTTCGCCCTTCATGGACATGGACCTGACCTATGACTTCACCGTTCGCCCGCCGGGCGAGGCCGTGTCGGTGGTCGTGGCGGTGCGCAGGGAGGATACGCCGATCCTGACCGCAACCTTTGCCGGGACCCGCCAGCCCCTGAACGACGCCGCGCTTTTCAGGACCTGGATCAGCCATCCGCTGCTGACCTTCAAGGTCATGTGGGGCATCCACTGGGAGGCGGTGCTGGGGATGTTCAAGGGGGCCCGTTACCGCGAGCGCGGGAGACCGCCGGAGCAGCCGACGACCCTGGGAATCGCTCGCTGAGCGGGGCCTGAAACCGCCGATCTCGACGGCGCACCTGGCAGGCAGAGTCGTCTGGAACATCACCAGCGCCGGATCTGTAACATCTCCAGAATCACAAACATCACCCAGGCCAGGGCACAAGCGGTCGATGCTTGCCCGGCTGCCCTCCGCGTCCTATTGACGAAGGGACGAGCAGTTATTCATCAAGCGGTGAAAAAGGGATCCGATGCGTAAGGTCTATGCAGATGCCAGGACGGCACTGGAGGGTGTGCCGTTCGATGGCATGACCGTGATGTCCGGGGGCTTTGGCCTGTGCGGCATCCCGGAAAACCTGATCGCGGCCTTGCGCGACACGGGCGTCAAGGGACTGACGGTCATCTCCAACAATGCGGGTGTGGACGGCTTCGGCCTGGGCCAGCTGCTGGAAACGCGGCAGATCGCCAGGATGATCTCGTCCTACGTCGGCGAGAACAAGGAGTTCGAGCGCCAGTATCTGGCCGGTGAGCTGGAGCTCGAGTTCAATCCCCAGGGCACCCTGGCCGAGCGGATCCGCGCGGGCGGGGCGGGCATCCCGGCCTTCTTCACCGCCACAGGCGTCGGAACCCTGGTGGCCGAGGGCAAGGAGGTCCGCGCCTTCGGCGGCCGCCAGTATGTGATGGAAACCGGTCTCGTCGCCGACCTGTCGATCATCAAGGCCTGGAAGGCGGACGAGCGCGGCAATCTGGTGTTCCGCAAGACGGCCCGGAATTTCAATCCGATGATGGCCACGGCCGGCAAGCTGACGATCGTCGAGGTCGAGGAGATTGTCCCGACCGGCTCGCTGGACCCGGACAACATCCACACCCCCGGAATCTATGTCGACCGGCTGTTCGTCGGCACGTTCGAGAAGCGGATCGAGCAGCGGACGATCACGACCCGCGAGGCTGTGTGACGCCGTCGTCGAACCCCTTACTCCTGCTGGCGGGCGCCGGCAGTATCGCAGCCGCCGTGGCCCATCTGGCGTGTATCGTCGGTGGCGCGGATTTCTATCGCCTCTTCGGAGCCGGTGAAGACATGGCGCGGGCCGTCGAACTGGGCCGGTGGCAGCCGCATGCGATGACAGCCGTCATCGCAGCCATCCTGTTCGGCTGGGCGTGGTTCGCCTTTGCGGCGGCCGGGCGGCTTCCACGACCGCCCCTGCTGCGCACGGGTCTGGTTGCGATCACGGTGGTCCTGTTGCTCCGCGCTGCTGCTGTCTTTCTCCCGGGCGTCTGGAGGGCGGAGCACACGCCGACCTTCATCATCGTCTCTTCACTCATCGTCCTGTTGCTTGGCCTCGCGTTCCTGACCGGAACGATCAAAGCCTGGCCCACACTGTCCAGGAGGACCTGAATCATGCCCCGCACCCGTGATCAACTGGCCGAACGTGCTGCCCTCGAGCTCAAGGACGGCTTCTATGTGAACCTCGGGATCGGCATCCCGACGCTGGTGGCCAATCATATTCCGCCGGGGATGGAGGTCACGCTCCAGTCCGAGAACGGCATGCTGGGCATGGGGCCCTTCCCGTTCGACGAGGACGTCGATGCCGACCTCATCAATGCCGGAAAGCAGACGATCACCCAGATCCCGGAGAGCGCCTATTTCAGCTCGGCCGACAGTTTCGCCATGATCCGGGGCGGGCACATCAACCTGTCCATCCTCGGGGCCATGGAGGTCGCCGAGAACGGTGACATCGCCAACTGGATGATCCCGGGCAAGCTGGTGAAGGGCATGGGCGGCGCCATGGATCTGGTCGCGGGCGTCAAGCGCGTCGTCGTGGTCATGGAGCATGCCAACAAGCACGGACATTCGAAGGTCCTGAAGGCGTGCACCCTGCCGCTGACCGGCACGGGCGTGGTCAGCCGGATCATCACCGACCTGGCGGTGTTCGACGTCAAGCCGGACGGTGCGGGACTGGAGCTGATCGAACTGGCGGACGGCGTGACGCTCGAGGAGGTCGCGGCAAAGACCGAGGCCACCTACACGGTCGCGGCCGGCCTCGGCTGACGCCAAGGCTGACACCAAGGCTGACACAGAAGTAAGGTGCGCCCGGCGCGGCGGCGCGCTAGCCATGCGGTCTCGCTTTCAGGGGATGCCCATGCTGTTTCGCTCGCTCGCCTTGGTCTCGGCCTTGATGGTCGCCCCGTCCGTCTCGGCCCGGGAGTCCGATCTCAGGGCCCAGGTCGCAGCCTATGTGCAGCCCTCCAACGAGGCGCGCACGGCGGTCGTGGTCGAACAGCTGCGGGCAGCCGGGTTCGAGCCGACTGTGGAGACCTTCACCGGCGGGACGGCGCGCAGCGGCCCGATGGAGGGGCGCAACGTCGTCGTCACCATCGGTGACGGCCCGCGCGAAATCCTGATGACGGCCCATTATGATGCCGTGAAGCTGCGCGACGGGACGATGGCGGCGGGGGTCGTCGACAATGCGGCCTCGGTCGTCGGGATGATCGAGGCGGCGAAGATCCTGAGGACCAAGGTGCTGACCCACCGGGTGCGTCTGATCCTGCTGGACCAGGAAGAACTGGGCCTGATCGGCGCGCGCAAATGGATCGAGGCGCATGGCCTGACGAATGTCGCAGCAGTCGTGAACTCCGACGTCGCGGGCTATGGCGACACGATGATGTACGGCCAGAACAATGGCGACCAGTCGGCAGGGATTACCCGCGCCGTGCGCGAGATCTGTGCCGAGCGGGCGATGAACTGTGTCGGTTACCCGGTCTATCCGCCCTCGGATGACAGGGCTTTTTCAGCCGCCGGCGCACCCGTGGTGTCACTGGGATTCCAGGACCACATCGGAGCACACCAGATGTGGCTGGCGTTCAACGGTGGTCCCTCCAACGGGCTGGCCGAGGGGTTTGTCCCGAAGGTCTTTTCGACCATCCACACCGCCAATGACAACATGGAACAGATCGATCCGGCCACCGTCCAGATGGCAGCCGAGGTCTATGCCGCACTGGTCGAGAAACTGGATCGTCAGTTAGCGGAGTGAGCATCAGATTTGATTTCCGCTCATCCCGGCGAACGCCGGGACCCAGTCCTGTCGTGGGACAGGTGCGCAGGATGGAAATCGCCCGTTACCGAGGCACTGGCGAACCCCAAAGCACTGGGTCCCGGCTTTCGCCGGGATGAGCGGATATTTGCAGTTCAGAAGCCGCGTGACCTTGCCACGCTCTCGGCGTGGAAGCCGGGGTCGCCGAGAAACTCGTTCAGGACCCGGACCCGCTTCATGAACAGGCCGATGTCATAGGCGTCTGTCATGCCGACACCGCCGTGCATCTGGACGCCTTCCTGTACCGCCAGTTCGGCGACGCGTCCGGCCTTGGCCTTGGCGACGGCGACGGCAAAGGGAGCGTCTGCACGACCGGCGTCCAGCGCCTGAAGCGCGGCGATAGTGGCGGCGCGAGCCAGTTCGATCTCGGTGAACAGATGGGCCGAGCGGTGCTGCAGGGCCTGGAATTCGCCGATCAGCTTGCCGAACTGCTTGCGGGTCTTGATGTAGTCGAGCGTGATCTGGAAGGCCTGATCGCCCGCACCGGTCAGGGAGGCGGCGGCGCAGGCGCGGCCCAGGTTCAGGGCGGCGTGCAGGGCTTCGTCTCCCCCGTCAACCGCGCCGATGACGGCATCGGCATCGACCTGGACATCCTTCAGGGTGATGCGGGCGGCATTATGGGCGTCGACCATGACGGTGCGCTCGATCTCGATCCCGGCGGTCGCGGAATCGATCAGGAACAGGGTCGTGCCCCCGTCCGTCCTTGCGGCCACGATCAGGACGTCGGCGATATGGCCATCGAGAACGAAGCCCTTTTCGCCATTCAGCCGGAAGCCGTTGCCCGAGCGTTCGGCGGTGGTGGTCATGCGCGACGGTGCGTGTTTGGCGCCCTCGTCGACGGCGAGCGATGCGATGGCCTCCCCGGCCGCGATCCGGGGCAGCCAGGCGGTCTGTTGCGCGTCGGATCCGGCGTCGATCAGCACCCGGGCTGACAGGATGCTGGAGCCGAGGAAGGGCGAGGGGGTCAGGGTGCGCCCGAGGCT
>QBLX01000020.1:14972-37681 GCA_003241825.1 Alphaproteobacteria bacterium | reverse complement strand
TGGGTGTCCAGGCGCTGTCGATCGCCAACCAGTCGAGCGGCATCCTGCTGTCGCTCTTCCGCTAAACCGCAAGGTTCCGCCCGACCGCGTCCGGTCGAATGCATCCTGCGACACCTGACGGTCCCGCGCCTGGCGACATGATCAGGCAGTGGCTTCGCGAGGACCCGGTCAATCTGGTCAGCGACCCGCTTCACGCCCCCGGCACATTCGCCATCACCAGAGCCTGATTGACCCAATCACCGGTCTTCACCGCGGCCACACCTTGGGAATCGTGACCCATTAAACCTTCGTCATGTTTAGACAGGTACCTTGCGACGACAGGTACCTTGCGATAGCCTTCACCTATCAGAAGGAGGGTCGCCTGTGACCGAAACCATCGAGATACAGTTGAAGAAAGGGGTGCTGGGCCTGTGTGTCCTGGCGCTCCTGTCGCGTGCCGACAGCTATGCCTACGAGATCGCCAGCCGCCTGTCCGACGCCATCGATATGGGGGAGGGCACCATCTATCCCCTGATGCGCCGGATGCAGCAGGACGGGCTGGTCGAGACCTATCTGGTCGAGAGCTCGTCGGGTCCGTCGCGCAAATATTACCGCCTGTCCCCGGCCGGCCGTCATGCCCTGCTGACCCAGGCCACCGAATGGAAGTCCTTCACCCGTGCCGTCGACGCGATCATCCTTGGCGATGACGTCCCGGCCGCCCCCGCCGCCGATGCGGCAAACCCCCCTGTCATGGGAGAGACCCAATGACCCGCGACGAATTCCTGTCCCGCCTGAAGCGTGGACTGGCCGGTTTGCCCGTGTCGTCCGCCGCCGAAATCCTCACGGACTACGAGGCTCATTTCGATGACGGCCTGGCCGCCGGTCGCACCGAGGCCGAGATCTCGGCCAAGCTGGGCGATCCCGATCGTCTGGCCCGCGAACTGAAGGCCGAGGCCGGCATCCAGCGCTGGCACCAGGAGAAGAACCCCTCGGCCGCGGCCGGTGCCGTCTTCGCCGTCCTGGGCCTCGGGGCTATCGACATCCTGATCCTGCTCCCGATCCTGATGACCGTCATCGGCATCATGTTCGCCGTCCTGATCGCGGTGGTTGTCGGCTTCTTCGGCGGAGCCGTGATCATGATTGCGGCGCCCTTCTCGGTGGCACCGGGCGGCATCGCTGCGACAGTCCTCGGCGGGCTGGGCGTCATGGCGGGATCGACCTTCGTGGCGGCCCTGCTGGCCATCTCGACCATCCTGCTGGTCAACGGCCTGGTCTGGTTCGCCCGTCTTCACTACCGGCTGCTCAAGCCGGCCCTCGAGAACAACAACGAGCCCATGGGAGCCCGGTCATGATCCGCACCCTCTTCATCATCGCGGGCAGTGCCTTCCTGCTCTGCCTGATCGCCTTCGGCGGGGCTGCGGCCCTCGGCGGGGCGGACATCCAGCGCAACGGATGGAATTTCGTCATCGACGAGCAGGACGGCCGAACCGCCTTCCGCCGCTCGAACTCTGTCGAGGTCGAGGGTCCGGAAACCACCCGCACCGTGCCCTGGGCCGGAGGGGAGACCCTCACCCTCGACCTCGCCGCCGATGTCACCTTTGTCCAGGGCGATGCCGCCAACATCGTCATCACCGGCCCCGAGGGCGTCGTCGAGCGGGTCCGTATCGATGGCGGCCGCCTGCAACTGGACGAAGGCAGCGACCGGGTCGTCGTCTCCGTCACCGGCATGGGCGTCCGGGGCTGGAGCGACTCCGATCGCCTGCGGATCGTGGTCACCGCCCCCTCGGTCAACCGCTTCGACCTGCGGGGTTCGTCTGACCTGATCATCCAGGACTACGACCAGGCTGAAATGACCCTCGACATCTCCGGCTCCGGCGATGTCGAGGCCCAGGGCAAGGCGACCCGCCTGGCGCTTGATATCACCGGCTCAGGCGATGCCGAACTGCGTGACCTGACGGTCACCGATGCCGGGATCGCCATCTCCGGCAGCGGCGACGCCCGGGTCGACGCCACCGGCAAGGTCCAGATCGACCTCACCGGATCCGGCGACGTCGACCTCCAGTCCCGCCCGGCCAGCCTGACCCAGAACATCTCGGGCTCCGGCGACGTCGCCAGCTAGGCTTCGCCATCGCCAGACTCACGAAGCGGAGTCGCGCAAGCGGCTCCGCTTTCGTTTGCCCGGACCCTGGTCGTGGCAACCTCGGCCCGAGAACGACGTTTGAAGACGCAGAGCGACGTAGTTCGCTGGCTTCTCCAGGACCTCTCCATGAACATCCGAATCCTCACCGCCGCGGCCGTCGGCACGCTGGCCCTCTCGACCGCCGGCATGGCCGTGGCCCAGACCCCCTATGGTTCGACGTCGTCCAACGCGCGTCAGGACACCCTGGGGGCCGTGCTCGGTGCCCTGTTCGGCACCGGCGGTTCGGCGCTCGATACCGCCTGGGCCCGCGGCCAGCGCCCTCTCAACGACGGCCGCAGCCAGTTCACGGCGCGGATCGATGCCGACGTCCGGACCGGTGCCCTGGACAGCAGTTCGGCCAGCCGTCTGGGCGCGGAATACGATGCCCTCGTCGCGCTGGAGACCCGTTACGGCGCCGACCGCCGCTTCACCCCGACGGAAACGGCAGAGCTCAACAGCCGTTATGATGCCCTGTCTGCCAGTCTGGAAGCGGGCGGATATGCCGATGGTCCGGGCGGTTACCAGTCGGTCGCCGACGGACGCGCCGACTTTGATGCCCGCGTCAATGCCGCCGTCAGTGCGCGCCAGATCACCCGCGTCGAGGCCACACGGCTGCGGTCGGACTACGCCGCCCTGATCCAGGCCGAGGCCGGCTATCAGTCCGGGGGATTGAACGCCCGCGAGCGTGAAGACATCGAAAGCCGTCTGGATGCCCTCGACGCCCGCCTCGGCGTCAGTGTCGGTGGCGGCGGATACGCCCAGCAGGACCCGCGCGCGCGTCTGGCCGGGATCGAGCGGGCCCTGACGGCCAACGGCCTCGCGCGGGCCGAGGCTGCCGACATCCGCGTCGAGCACGGTGATCTGGTGCGGCTTGAAGCTGCCTATTCGCGCATGAACGCCTCCAGCGACGATCGCGCCTATCTGGATCGCCGCATCGGCGAACTGGAGACCCGGGCTCGCGTGTTCGTTCGCCGCTAGGTCCACCTTGCCCGGTCGTCACCGTGACGATCGGGCGAGATCGACATCCGTCAGGCTGGCCTGCAGCCCCAACGAAAACGGGGCCGATGCTTTCGCATCGCCCCCGCCAATCGCTTGAATGATCCGTAAGGACTATTCAGCGGCCTTCAGTTGGCCGGCCGATTCCTTGCCCGTACGACGGTCTTTTTCGACTTCGTACGAAATCTTTTGACCTTCGTTCAGGCCGTTCATGCCTGCGCCTTCAACGGCCGAAACGTGAACGAACACGTCTTTGCCGCCATCCGAAGGCTCGATGAAGCCATAACCCTTGGTGGAGTTGTACCACTTGACAGTGCCGGTAGCCATTTTCAGGACCTCCGCTAGATATTCACCCTCGACAACAGCGTCTTGGGTGGGTCGGTTCTGAATGGATCGGCCTAAACTCGGTGCGTTCGCAAAGAGAGGGGGCGTTACGCAGTGAGATCGACGAGCCCTCTTATACGCTGATCGGCATCCCGCTACAAGCCACCTCGTGATTCTGCCGTTTCGCGGGTCAGTCCGTTCCGGCGAAACACCAGGCCAGCACAGCCTTCTGGGCATGAATCCGGTTCTCCGCCTCGTCCCAGACGACCGATCGGGGGCCGTCGATCACGGCATCCGTGACCTCCTCGCCCCGATGCGCAGGCAGGCAGTGCAGGAAAATCGCATCCGGATCCGCCAGGTCCATCAGGGCGTCATCCACGCCATAGTTCTCGAACGCCGCCAGCCTCGCCTCATAGTCGGCGTCGCCCATCGACACCCAGGTATCGGTGATGACGGCATCCGCACCCTTGACCGCCTCATTGGCATCGCTGGTCAGGGTGACGTGGTTGCCGCCCTTGGCCAGGTCCATCAGGTCGGGATGATATTCGGCCGGGCAGGCGACGCTGAAGTGGAAGCCGAACTTCGGCGCGGCATGCATGAAGCTGTGACAGACATTGTTGCCATCCCCGACCCAGGCCAGGGTCTTGCCCTGGATCGGTCCTGACCGCTCTTCGATGGTCATCAGGTCGGCCAGGATCTGGCAGGGATGGCTGCGTTCGGTCAGGCCGTTGATCACGGGCACCGTGGAGACCCGCGCGAACCGTTCGACGTCCTCGTGCCGGTTGGCCCGGATCATCACGGCATCCACCATCCGCGACAGCACCCGCGCCGTGTCCTCGATCGGCTCGCCGCGCCCCAGCTGCATGTCCCCGGCATTGGCGATGATCGACGCTCCGCCCAGCTGGCGAATGGCCGCATCGAAGCTGAACCGCGTCCGGGTCGAGTTCTTCTCGAAGATCATGGCCAGGACCCGGTCCCGTCCGGGGGCATCCGCGTCGACCCGTCCCTTTGGCCAGCCCTTGCGCGCCGCCTTGCGGGCATGGGCATCGTCCAGGATAGCCCGGAGGTCGGCCGCTTCGAGCCGGTGAATGTCGAGGAAATGTCTGGTCATGGATTGCTCAAACCAATCGCTGGCTAGGGTTCATCACGGCGAACACGGCGAGATCACAGCGAACACAGCGCATCCTGTGACATTAGGGAGGAGTGTCTCATAGGACCAGACGGCGAAAGCCGTCCTTGAGTCTGATCGTATTGAAGTTGATCAGAT
This sequence comes from Alphaproteobacteria bacterium, assembly GCA_003241825.1. Taxonomy (GTDB): domain Bacteria; phylum Pseudomonadota; class Alphaproteobacteria; order Caulobacterales; family Caulobacteraceae; genus Brevundimonas. The sequence goes on along the minus strand of QBLX01000020.1, from coordinate 32,936 downwards.
ACCCCAATCGAACCTCGGCGAATCTCAGATAGGTCAGAAGCTGCGCCACATGGATGGACGCCAGAGCGTCGATCGCCTTGATCTCCACGATGACTTTCCGCTCCACCAGAAGATCAAGCCTGAAGCCGACGTCGAGTTTCGTGTCGTTGTAGGTAACAGGCACAGCGATCTGACGGTCGACGCGCAGTCCCCGCAGTTTCATCTCTTCCGCCAGACAGTGTTCGTAAACCGCTTCCAGAAGCCCCGGCCCGAGCTGCCGATGCACGGTGAAAGCCGAATCCATCACCGCCGTGCCGATGGCGTTCACCTCGGCAGAAACAGTCTCGGTGCCGTCGTGCTCGCCGTGCATTCGCCGTGTCCGCCGTGATGAACCCTTTGCTTTTACTCCGCTGCTGTTACGCCGCCATCTTTTCGCGTGCCGCCTCGCAGGTGCGCTCCAGCTTCTCGACGGCTTCGCGTGCTTCTTCCAGCGTGATGTTCAGCGGTGGCAACAGGCGCACGCAGTTGTCGCCGCCGCCCGCGATCAGCAGATGCTGGCCGTCCCGGGCCCAGCCCATGAACTCGCGATTGTTGGGGATGAGTTTCAGCCCGGTCAGCAGTCCCTTGCCGCGAACCTCCGCGATGACATCGGGGAAGCGCTCCTTCAGCCCGTGCAACTGCTGCTTCAGATAGCCGGCGATCTCGTTGACGTGCGCCAGGGTCTCGGGCTTCGACAGCTCGCCGAAGGCAGCCCGCCCGACCGCCATGGCCAGCGGATTGCCGCCAAAGGTGGAGCCGTGCGCACCGACTGTCATCCCCTTGGCCGCCTCGGTGGTGGACAGGCAGGCCCCGATCGGGAAGCCTCCGCCCAGCGCCTTGGCGATGGCCATGATGTCAGGCTCCATCCCGGACCACTCGTGGGCCCACAGCTTGCCGGTCCGGCCCATGCCGCACTGGACCTCGTCAAAGATGATCAGCACGCCGTGCGCGTCGCACAGTTCGCGCAGGCCGCGCAGGCAGACGTCCGGCACCGGCCGGCACCCGCCCTCGCCCTGTACCGGCTCGACGATGATGGCCGCGGTGGTCGGGTTGGCGATGGCCGCCTTCAGCGCCTCATGGTCGCCCCAGGTCAGCTGGTGGAAGCCCTGCATCTTGGGGCCGAAGCCTTCGGTATAGCTGGGGTTGGCAGCGGCATTGACGGCCCCGTAGGTCCGGCCATGGAAGGCCCCGTCGAAGCCATAGATGTCGATCCGCTCGGGCTGGCCGTTGACGTAGTGATATTTCCGGGCCGTCTTCAGCGCGCACTCCACCGCCTCGGTCCCCGAGTTGGTGAAGAAGACCACGTCGGCGAACGACTTGGCGCACAGCTCTTCCGCCAGGGCTTCCTGATCGGGAATGCGGAAGATGTTGGACACATGCCACAGCTTCTCGGCCTGATCCTTGACGGCCTGGATCAGCACCGGATGGGCATGGCCCAGGGCATTGGTCGAAATGCCCTGCACGCAGTCGAGATAGACGGTGCCGTCGCTGGCAAACAGTCGGGCGCCCTCGCCACGCTCCACCTCGACCGGAGCCCGGTTGTAGACACCCATGAGGTGCGAAGCGGCCTTTGACACTGTGCTGATCTCCAAAAGCGAGACGGTCCCGCCGCTGCTGCGCCGGGACCGCTTGAAAAGGGGGTGTCGTCTTGTCGGACCCGGGAGGGTGTTAGTCAACACACCCCCGTCCGGGCCTGTGCTATAATGACCCCTCATCCGTCACGCTGCGCGTGCCACCTTCTCCCGCAAGGGGAGAAGGGGTTCTGGTTTCCTTCTCCCCTTGCGGGAGAAGGTGCCCCGGAGGGGCGGATGAGGGGTTACGCAAGCGGTCAGGAGGAAGCACCAATTCCAGACAATCCAGACATTCCAGACACAGCGCGTGTCCTGACGACCACGTCGTCCGCAAAGTCGCCCCAATCTCGCTGAAGCTGGCGTTTGTGGACCGGGCTGGCGATAAGTCCCGACCACACGCCTCATGTTGCCGGAGCTGTCCATGCGTCTGAACCTTCTTCTCTCCACGGTCGCGGCGGTCGCGGTTGCGGGCGCGACGCTGGTCCAGGCCCAGTCCGTCCGGCCCCAGGCCCCGGCACCTCAGCAACAGACACCGGTCGAGGTCGAGATCGACCAGGGCGTGATCCGCCCCTTCCAGATTGCCGTCGCCCCCTTCAGTGGGCCCAATGGCTCACAGGTCACCCAGGTCATCGGCGACAACCTGCGTCGCTCGGGCTTTTTCGAGCCGATGAACCCTTCGGGCTTCATCGAGACCGGCCTCAGCCTGCAGAATGCGCCGAACTTCCCGCAGTGGACCCGGATCGGGGCCCAGGCCGTCCTCTACGGCTCGGTCACGCCGCGTGCCGACGGCCGCAACGACTTCGGCTTCCGCCTGTACGACCCCTACCGTCAGTGCCAGCTGGTCAGCTATAATTTCACTGCCACGCCGGAGCAGTGGCGGCGGATCTCCCACAAGATCGCGGACGTCGTCTATCAGCGCATGACCGGCGAGAGCGGCTTCTTCGACAGCCGCATCCTCTATGTCGCCGAGAGCGGGACCGGCCTGAACCGTCTCAGCCGCCTCGCCATCGTCGATTCCGACGGGGCCGATCCCCAGTTCCTGACGGGCGGCGACGAGATCATCCTGACACCGCGGTTTTCGTCCAACCCCAACGAGATCGTCTATATGGGGCTGGGCAAGGACTACAGCCGGATCTACCTCTACAATCTGTCGACCGGTCGCCGTGAAAGCCTCGGCGAGTTCGACGGCCAGGCCTTCGGTCCCCGTTATTCGCCGGATGCCACGAAGGTGGCCTTCTCGATCATTCGCGGCGGCAATACCGACGTCTATGTGATGGACCTGCGTACCCGCCAGCTCAGCCGCCTGACCAGCGACCCCGGCATCGACACCTCGCCGTCCTTCAGCCCGGACGCCTCGCGGATCGTGTTCAACTCGGATCGCACGGGCACGCCGCGTCTGTATGTGATGAACGCCGACGGTTCGGGCCAGCGTCCGATCTCGCGCGGCGGCGGCAGCTATACGGCTCCGGCCTGGAGCCCGCGCGGTGACCTGATCGCCTTCACCCGGTCCCAGGGCGGGCGGTTCGCGACGGGCGTCATGAATGCCGATGGCTCGGGCGAGCGCCAGCTGTCGTCCAGCTATTTCGAGGAAGGTCCGTCCTGGGCGCCCAACGGCCGCTATCTCATGTTTGCGCGCCAGACGCGGGGCGGGGACACCAATCTGTGGATGGTCGACCTGTCCGGTCGGGTCATCGCCCAGTCGGGCTATCAGGGCCGTGGCTCCGACCCCGCCTGGTCCCCCCTGCTGGCCGATACGCCCACCCAGCTGGGCCGCGCCCAGGGTCCGGACAGCTGCCCGTCGTAACCCGATATTAACCCTGATGGAGCGGACGCTTCGCCTGAAACGTTCCTCCCTCGCACCCCCATCGCCAGAGACCCGGAGACTTCCATCATGATCGCCGCCCGCACCCTGATCCGCCTGACCGCCGTGGGCCTCGTCGTTGCCTCGATGGCGGCCTGCACCCGTCGCCCTGTGACACCGGCCGTGCCCAATATCCCGCCTGCAGGAGACATGGGTGGCCCGGCCTATCCGACGGCTCCGACCGGTCCGATCGAGGGCAGCGCCGGTGCGGGTGCAGCGGCACCGGGTTCGGCCCAGGAGTTCGCCATCAACGTCGGCGACCGGATCTATTTCGATCTCGATTCCTATCAGGTCAGCCCCGAAGCCTTTCCCCGCCTCGATGCCCAGGCACAATGGCTGCAGCGCTACCCGCAGGTCATGGTCCGGATCGAGGGCAATGCCGACGAGCGCGGCACGCGTGAATACAATCTGGCCCTCGCGGCCCGGCGCGCGGAATCTATCCGTAACTATATGATCGAGCGTGGGATTTCGGCTGGTCGCATCGACACCATCAGCTTCGGCAAGGAGCGCCCGATCGCCCTGGGCTCCAGCGAGGACAGCTGGGCGCGCAACCGCAACGGCCGCACCGCCCTGGTGTCCGGCGCGAACTGAGCCTCAGGGTTCCAGCCAGGGCGAGACGGCCTCGACCAGCGCCCGGCCGGGCCTGCGGGGCCGTCCGTCCAGGTGGATACAGACAGCCACCACCTCGGCCCGACACAGGACCTCGGTCCCGCGCTCGACCGTCTGGGAAATGAAAAGTCTCGGGCCCTTGATCCGCTGATAGCGGGTCCGCACGATCAGGGCCTCGTCGATCCGGGCGGGCTTCAGGAAGGTCAGGCCCAGTTCGGCGACGACAAAGGCCATCGGGCTGTCCTGATCCAGCAACTGGGCATGCCCGATCCCCACCAGGCGCAGGAAGTCGGACCGGCCCCGCTCGCAATAGCGGACGTAATTGGCGTGGTAGACCAGGCCGGTGAAATCGGTGTCCTCGTAATAGACCCGAACCGGCAGCAGATGGTCCCGGCCCTCGAACCGGCCAGCGGTCGGCTGATCGCTCATCCGGTCCCGGTCGGGGCTTGCAGCAGGTCAGGACAGTATCGCTCCCGCGCCTCGCGGAACTCGATCGTCAGAGGGTCGTCGCTGAACAGGATACGGCTCGGTCGCGACACGAAGGCCACCGCCGCCCGCTGACCGGCCCGCCCGATGTAGCCGCATACGGTCCGGTTCTGGCCGGGCTGGACGTAGCGCAACTCGGTTCCCGGCCCGCGCTGCTCGCGGACCTGACGCAGCGCCCGTGCCGGCCCGTCCTCGGAGAACCGGGGCAGGATGCTCTGCGCATCGGCCAGGGTCCCTGTCGCGCTGAAGGTCACGATCAGCACTGCCAGCGCCGTCGATACCTGTTCCGTCCTGCGTCGTCTGGCCATGGGGCCTCCCGATCCAGTGGACAGGATGCCGCTGTTCGCCTCTCAGGTGAAGGGGCGCTGTCTGGAAAGGCCTATTTGCCCCCGAACAGGTCATCCGGCACCGCCACGGGCGGCTTCGGAGGCTCAGCCAGCCCGAGGTGCGCATAGGCCCTGGCGCAGGCCATCCGCCCCCTTGAGGTCCGCTGGATGAACCCCTGCTGCAGCAGATAGGGCTCGATCACGTCCTCGACCGCGTCCTTCGCCTCGGCGATGGCTGCGGCCAGGGTGTCCATCCCGACCGGCCCGCCGCCATAGTTCTCGATCAGGGCCTTGAGGAAGCGGCGGTCATTGGCATCCAGCCCGGCCTCGTCGATCTCGAGCCGCGCGAGTGCCCGGGCCGCGACGATGCGGTTGATCACCGGGGCCCCTTCGGCCTCTGCAAAGTCCCGGACCCGGCGCAGCAGCCGTCCGGCAACGCGCGGTGTGCCCCGGGCACGGGAGGCGATCTCGCGTGCCCCCTCGTCGTCGATCGGGGTCCCCATCTTGCGGGCCGCGCCTGTGATGACCCGCACCAGCTCGTCCGGCGTATAGAACTCCAGCCGCAGCGGGATGCCGAACCGGTCCCTCAGCGGCGTTGCCAGAAGGCCTGCCCGTGTCGTCGCCCCGACCAGGGTGAAGGGGGCCAGATCGATCCGGACCGAGCGCGCTGACGGCCCCTCGCCGATGATCAGGTCCAGCACATGGTCCTCCATGGCGGGATACAGGATCTCCTCCACGGTGGCGGCCAGCCGGTGGATCTCGTCGATGAACAGGACGTCGCGGGGCTCCAGATTGGTCAGGATGGCCGCCAGATCGCCGGCCTTGGCCAGGATCGGCCCGGAGGTCGCCCGGAACCCGACGCCCAGTTCCCGCGCCACGATCTGCGCCAGCGTGGTCTTGCCCAGCCCCGGAGGCCCGAACAGCAGGACATGGTCCAGGGCCTCGTTACGGCCCCGGGCCGCGTCGATGAAGATCTTCAGATTGCCCTTGGCCTGCTCCTGGCCGACGAACTCCGACAGGGTCTGGGGCCGCAGGGCGCGGTCGTAGGCCTCGCCCGGCGCGGCGGACGGTGAGATGATGCGGTCGTCGCTCATCGACCCAGTTCCTGCAGGGCAGCCCGGATCACGGCCGACAGCTCGGCCTCGTCACCCAGCCGGAGCAAGGCCTGATCGACAGCCCGCCGCGCATTGACCTCGGCCACTCCCAGACCCAGCAGGGCCGACACGGCCTCACCGGTAATGCTGGGCTTCGGTGGCACGATCTCGCCCTGACCACCCATTGCCGACGGGGTAAAGGACGCCTCGCCGAGGGACTTTCCCTTCAGTTCCGTGACGATCCGCAGCGCCAGCTTGGGCCCGACGCCATTGGCCCGGCCGATCGCCGCCTTGTCGTCCCGGGCGACGGCCCCGGCCAGTTCCCCGGGCGGCAGGACGTCCAGCACCGACAGCGCCGCCTTGGGGCCTACGCCCTGGATGCCGGTCAGGGTCGTGAAGGCGCGCCGCTCGTCGCGGCCGAGAAATCCGTAAAGCCGCGGCCCGTTCTCGGCCGACCAGCTGGATTCGATATGGAGGATGGCCTCATCCCCCGGCGCAGGCAGGCGCTGCAGCGTGCGCGCCCCGCAGGCCACGACATAGCCGACACCGGCACAGTCGATCAGGCAGTGGCCATCCTCGACCTCGGCCACGATGCCGCGCAGGCGTCCGATCACGATACCATCTCCAGCAGGGCCCGTTTTCTCAGCTGGGCATGGGTCAGGGCGACGGCCAGGGCATCGGCCGCGTCGGTCTTGACGTCACCGGCCGCCGGCAACAGCCGTTTGACCATGAAGGCGATCTGGCCCTTGTCCGCATGTCCGGACCCGACCACGGCCTTCTTGATCAGGTTGGGAGAGTATTCGGCGACCGACAGGCCGCACCGCGCCGGGGCCAGCATCACCGCCGCCCGCGCATGGCCCAGCTTCAGCGTCGAGGACGGGTTCATGTTCACATAGACCTCCTCGATCGCTGCCTCGTCACAGCTGTAGGCCGTACAGACCTCCCCCACGGCCTCCAGCAGGAACAGCAGTCGCTCGCTGAAGGGGGCCGCTTCCGGTGGGCTGATGACCCCGTGCGCGATCCAGCGCAGACGCGACCCTTCGGACACGACGACGCCCCAGCCCGTGCGGCGCAGTCCGGGGTCGAGCCCAAGAATTCGGGTACCAGCCTGAGTCGAGGTGTTCGTCATTCGTTCCAGTCTTGCCCCAAACAGGGTTGACGAACAATGACCAGCCCCGATTTTCACGCCGCGCTGGCGTTGGCTCCCTGATGGAAGGGCGCGCCGCCGTCACCGACGATATCGACGGCTGTCAGGGCCCCGACGAAATCGTCCCGCCAGATCGAGACATCGGTGTCGCGGACGACCTGCATCAGAGCCTTCCATTTCCGGATCCGCTCGGCCAGTGGCATGGCAAGGGCCAGCTTGATGGCTTCGGACAGCTCCTCACGGCTGAAGGGATTGACCAGCAGGGCCTCGCCCATCTGCTCGGCGGCACCGGCAAATCGCGACAGGATCAGCACACCCGGATCAGCCGGGTTCTGGGCCGCAACATACTCCTTGGCCACGAGGTTCATGCCGTCCCGCAAGGGCGTCACCAGCCCGACCCGCGCAGCCCGATAGATGCCCGCCAGCTGGTCCCGACGATAGGTGCGGTTCAGGTAGCGGATCGGCTGCCAGTCCATCTCGGCATAGGCCCCGTTGATCCGGCCTGCCAGCGAGTCCAGCCGTCCCCGGATGTCCTGGTAGGAGTCGACCTCGTCTCGCGAGATCGGCGTAACCTGCAGCAACAGCACCTTTGATCGCAGATCGGGGTTGTCGGCGAGAAACTGCTCATAGCCCGCAAGCCGTTCCTCCAGGCCCTTGGAGTAGTCGAGCCGGTCGACCCCGACGAGCAGCGACCGGAAGGCCGTGGACGCCATCATCCGGTCGTAGGTCCGCCGCCCGAGCGCCGAGTCACCCGCCGCGATGAAGCCGTCGACATCAATGCCGATGGGAAAGACACCTGTCTGGACGACCCGCCCGAAACACTCGAGTCCACCTTCTCCGGTCACGTCGCCCCGTGCCTCGGTGACGACATAGTCGGTGAACAGGTCAAGCCATTCGCGGGTGTGGAACCCGACCAGATCATAGGCGAACAGCGACTCCACCAGGCGACGGTGGTGGGGCAGGGTGACCAGCAGCTGACGCGCTGGCCATGGGGTATGAAGGAAGAAGCCGATCCGGTTGGTCACGCCCAGCCGCCGCAGGTCCCGCGCCATCGGAATCAGGTGGTAGTCGTGGATCCAGATTATGTCGCCCGGCTCGATCATCGGAGCCAGGACTTCGGCGAAACGCCGGTTTACGCGCTCATAGCCCTCTCCATAGCTGCGCTCGTAGGTGGTCAGGTCGACCCTGTGGTGGAAGAGGGGCCACAAGGTCTTGTTGGCATAGCCGTTGTAGTATTCATCGACATCCTGGCTCTCCAGATCGACGAGGGCGACCGTGACCCCGGCCCGATCCTCGATCTTGGCCTCGCCGGTGAAATGTTCGACGGTCTCCCCCGACCAGCCGAACCACAGGCCGTCGTACTTTCGCAGGGCCGCTGACAGCGCCATGGCCAGCCCCCCGGCCGAACCCGCCGCAGGATCGGTCGGGGCTGACACACGATTTGAAACAACGATCAGACGGCCCATGACACCCCCGAAACGCCTGAGGGTCCCATCCGGATCAAACGCGATGTCGTGATCACGGTCATCGGACGTCTGTCCATGACCGGCTCAGCAGGACGGCGCAGTTGATGATGCCGACCAGCGAATAGGTCTGCGGATAGTTGCCCCACAGTTCATCGTCTCCGAGCGAGATGTCCTCGCTCAGCAGCCCTGCATGGGTCCGGCGGCTCAGCATCTCCTCGAAGATCGCTCTCGCCTCGTCGTCGCGGCCGTTCTGATGAAGGGCCTCGATGAACCAGAAGGTGCAGAAGTTGAACGCTGTTTCCGGCTCGCCGAAATCGTCCGGCTCGACGTAGCGAAACAGATAGGGGCCCTTCTTCAGGTCGCGCTCGATGGCATCGAATGTGCCGATCTGGCGTGGATCGTCAGGGGTCAGGAACCCCAGGTCGACAAGCTGGAGCAACGATGCATCCAGTTCGTCCCCGCCGAAGCTGGCACCGAAGCGACCGAGGTCAGGCAGATAGGCTTCCTTCTCGATCCGCGCCCGGATGACGGCAGCGCGGTCTGCCCAGAAACTCGCCCGGTCTGCGAGATCCAGCTTGTTTGCCGCCTTGGCCAGGCGGTCGCAGGCGGCCCAGCACATGACGGACGAATAGGTATGGACCCGGGCGATGGTCCTGAACTCCCAGAGACCGGCATCGGTCTGATCGTGCATGGCGAACGCACGCTCGCCAACGGCCTCGAGGGCATGGAAATCGGCCACCGTCCCGGGCCGCAACAGGCGCTGGTCGTGGAAGGACTGGACCAGCACCAGCACCATCTGACCGTAGACATCGTGCTGCAGATGTTCGTGTGCCTGATTGCCGACCCTCACCGGCTTCATGCCCCGGTAGCCTTCGACCGAGGTCAGTATGCTTTCGCCGATCCCGGGCTCGAGCCCGACGCCATAGACCGGCTGGACATGCCCGCCGGCAGAATTGTCGACCAGGTTCCTGAGATAAACGAGATAGTTCTCGAGAATGTCGACGGAGCCCAGGCGGTTCAGTGCCCGCACCGTGTAATAGGCGTCCCGGATCCAGCAGTAGCGATAGTCCCAGTTGCGTCCGCTCTCCGGAAACTCCGGCACCGATGTCGTCATGGCTGCGACGATCGCTCCGGTCTCTTCGTAGACGCAGAGTTTGAGGGTGATCGCTGCCCGGATCACCGCTTCCTGATAGTCCAGCGGGATATAGAGGGTACGGACCCAGCTCTTCCAGTAGGCGACAGTGCGATCCAGCGCTGCCTGGACACCCGGTCCGACTTCCTGGTCATAGCCTTCGTCAGGACCAAGGAAAAACGCATAGGGCTGCTCCAGCCGGAAGGTCCGCTCCTCGAGGATATGGGATACGGGACAGTCGGTGGTCAGCCGCAGGGTCAGGTCCGTGCACTGATAGCGGATATGATTGGAGCCCGATGTGCACTCGGCCTTGCGTGCGCCCCAGTCAGCCGACGGCCTCAGGCGGACAGTCACGCGCGGCACGCCGGTCAGGGGACGAATGATCCTGCCGAAGGCCAGCGGACGATAGGTTCTGGCGTGTTTCATGTGGCGCGGCGCGAAATCGATGATCTCGACTGCTGATCCATCCTCTGCGGTCAGGACGGTGCGGAGAACGGGCGTATTGGGGATATAGGCCTGACTGACGTCGCGCAGGTTCTCGACCTCGATGGCCCAGAACCCGTGACCAGGGGACGTCCCGTTCATCAGGGCTGAAAAGACCGGGTCGCCATCCACGCGCGGTGCGCAGGCCCAGACGTGCCGACCATAGCGGTCGATCAGGGCGCTGATGGCGCAATTGCCGATGGGTGCGAGGTCGAGATTCGGCCCTCTTGGCGGGAGGTCGGTCATGTGTCGGTCTCCTTGACGTGTTCCAGCCAGGTCAGCACCGCCTCGACGTCGTCCAGTCTGTACCGGGCGGCCGTGTGGCGCTCTGGCCCTACGAGGATTCCGAAACCCCCGAGGGCTGCAGCGGCTTCGAAGGCAAACTCGTCAGTGAGGTCGTCGCCGAGCATGACGGGCACCGATCCGATGAAGGGAGGCTCGGTCATGAAGGCAGCCAGGGCTGTGCCCTTGTCCGCGCCCGGGGTCTTGAGTTCCAGAACCATGTGACCGGGTTGCAGTGTCAGCCCGGTCTCTCCGGCAAGGCGAGATGCGAGGGCCGTCGCGTCTTCGCGGCTGTCTTGTGCCTGTCGGTAATGCAGTCCGACGGACGCGCCCTTGTCTTCCACCAGTATGCCCGGCCGCGTGCGGGCAAAGGCGTCGAAGGCCGAAACGACCTCGCGAAGACTATCCGGGACCTCTGCTCGCTCGGTCTCGCCATCGTGCCGCCGCCGCTCGAGTCCGTGGACTCCTGAAGCCGACCGGGCGGCGTCACCGCTGATCCGGTCGATTTCCTCCAGCGTGCGCCCGCTCAGGATCGCCACCCGGCCACAGAAGCGCTCGATCAGTGTCTCGAGCAATACCGTCCGCCGGGTCAGGGGGCCGACATCGGAAGGTGTTGGGGCCAGCGGCGCGAGCACACCATCCATATCGAGAAACAGGGCCGGCCTCATCAACCCTGCCGGTGGTCGCTCGAGCTGTGTCTTCTGGTCTGCGGCTTGCAGCATCATCATCCGTTTTGTGATTGTGTTCGACCCCTGCCCCTAACGCCCCGGGACGGCAAAGGTTGAGCGCAGGCCCAGCATTTCTGATCGGTCGGGCACGAACACGAGGTCCGGGCAGGCCTGTCTGCCGTTGCGAAAACCGCAGGGAGGGCGCATCTGGCGCGCAAGAAACGTCTAGGGATGCTCGCTGCATGAGCCACGAAATCAGAACGTCCAGCCCGGATCAGGTCGCCGTAATGGGCGATCGTGCCCGCGAGGTCGTGCGCCTCAACATCGAAGCCCTGCAGGCGCTCGAGCGGACGATCGACGGTGCCCTCGCCCGCGCCTGCGACGTGATCCTGAGCCGCCCCGGCTATGTTGTCGTGACCGGCATGGGAAAGTCAGGCCACATCGGTGGAAAGATCGCTGCGACCCTGGCCTCTACCGGTACCAACGCCTTTTTTGTTCATCCCGCCGAGATGAGCCACGGCGACCTCGGGATGCTGCGACACGACACGACCCTGCTGGCCATTTCCTCGTCGGGCGAAAGCCGCGAACTTCGTGACCCGCTGATTTTCTGCCAGCGCAACGACATCCCCGTCATCGGCATGACCCAGCGGGGGTCCAGCTTCCTCGCCCGGATGTCGGCCGTGCCTCTGGTGATGCCCAGTGTGGCAGAGGCCTGCCCGAATGGCCTTGCTCCAACCACCTCGACCCTGATGACCCTGGCCCTCGGCGATGCGCTTGCCATGGTGCTGATGGACCGGCGCGAGTTCACAGCCCAGGATTTCGGCCTTCACCACCCGGGCGGGTCCCTGGGGATGAGTCTGCAAAGCGTGCGCGAGTGGATGGGCGACAATCAGGCAACGCCCGCCACCGTAGCACTGGATGCCGATTTCTCGGTCGTCGTTTCAGCCATCACCGAGGGCCGCAAGGGGGCTGTCGCGGTTCTCAATGTCGACGGAACCCTGGCCGGGATCATCACTGACGGTGACGTCCGCCGGGCCTTTGCCAACAATATCGCGGCCATTGTTGCCGGCGACATCATGAGCAGTAATCCCATCACCGTCGGGCCGGAACAGCGGATGAGCGATGTGGTCGACCTGCTGGCAGCCAACAAGATCGCAAATCTGTTCGTGGTGGAAAACGAGCGACCGGTGGCGATCGTGCATGTGGCCGAACTGATGCAGGCAGGTTACGTCTCCTGAGCAGCAGTTGACCCGATAAGCGTCGCCGGGCTAGGCCTTGCGCCGCGACGATGCCCTAGCCGACCTTCAGAATCGGTGGCTGATGAATGGTTCAATGAAATCAATCTGCATCGACGGGTCTAATATCGGTCTCGCCAAGGGATCCGGGATCGCTACATACGGGCGCAACCTGCTGACGAATGCTCGTGTTCTGGGGCTTGGGACACAGGTGCTTTACGGGCCGGTCGTCCGGCGGAGCGGCAACAATGTCCTGAACGAAACAGCGCTGGTGGAGGCTGAAAAGCCGAACCGGAAAATGAAGAAGTCCGAGCGTTTCCAGCGCACTGTGGCCAGCCGATTTGGTCGCAAGGCCTATCCTGTTCTGCCCAGTGGAGAGGTCATCTGGCCCAGCCAGGGCGGAGGCAGGCCGGACGCTGACCGGTTCTGGGCGGCTCAGGATCTGTTTCTGTTCGCCAGGCGCGCCTTCAACCGATACCGCACCGAGACGCCGCTTTCCTTTGGTGCCACCGCAGATGCCCCGGCCCCGGATGTCATGCACTGGACCTCCACCCTGCCGCTTCACGCGAAGGGGGTGCCCAACATCTACACGATCCACGATCTGATCCCGCTGCGGTTGCCGCACACGACCGCCGACGACACCGGTGCCTACATGGCCATGTGCCAGGGTATCGCAAGGCGAGCTGACCATATCGCCGTCGTGTCCGAGACCACGCGCCAGGACGTCATCCGCATCCTGAATGTGCCCGAAGAACGGGTGACGAATACCTATCAGGCGGTTTCCCTGCCCGAGTCGTTGACGGCCCGGCCGGATGCCGATGTGGCGCGCGAACTGGAGGGTGTCTTCAATCTCGGCTGGAAGAGCTACTTTCTGCATTTCGGGGCAATCGAGCCCAAGAAGAACCTCGGCCGCATCGTCGAGGCCTATCTGGCTTCGGGCTCGATGAGCCCGCTGGTTATCGTCGGGGGCCGGGCCTGGCTGGAAGACGGGGAAACGGCGCTGCTGAACCAGGTCAAGCGGGACGGCGGGCCCAGCGCAGACCGGATAAGGCAATATGAGTACATGCCATTTGCCATGCTGATCAGCCTGATCCGGGGGGCGAAGGCGACGGTTTTTCCGTCGCTCTACGAAGGCTTTGGCCTTCCGGTGCTCGAATCGATGGCGCTCGGGACGGCCGTCCTGACCTCGACCGCCGGCTCCCTGCCCGAGGTGGCAGGCGACGCCGCGATCAGCGTCGATCCCTATGATGTCCAGGCTCTGACACGCGGGCTTCTGGCCCTCGACTCGGATGAATCCCTGAGGATGGAACTTGTCGCTCGCGGGCGGGTTCAGGCCGGGCTATTCACGCCTGAAGCCTATCAGGACCGCTTGCGGCTGCTCTATCACAAGGTGGGGATTCTGTGATGGAAGACATCCTGTTCGATGCCAGTCGGCTGGTCAGCCGTACCGAGCGCACCGCCCCGACCGGGGTTGACCGCGTCTGCCTCGCCTATGCGGAATGGCTGATGTCGCGTCAGGACGTCAGGATGGTGCCGGTCCGCTCCAAGCACGACCAACTCGTGGCTGTCGACGGAACCTGGTTCAGGCAGTGTGTGAAGACCCTGCGTCAGCGCTGGACCGGAGAGTTCTTCGATCGTCCCCTGACGGAGGCTGAGCGAAAACTCTTTGCAGCCTTGAACGCGGATCGTCCCGGGCACGTCTCGGTACTCGGGGCTCCTCCTGCCCCTGTTGACCGCAATGGCCCCCGACGGATGCGGGTCTGGAAACAGTTCTTCCGGTCGCGACGCATGCCTGACGTCCCGCCAGGGCGCCGATATTTCAACGTCGGTCATACCAGTCTCAACACGCCTGAAATCCTGAACAGTCTCAGCGCCAACGGCATAGAGCGGATCGTCCTGCTGCACGATCTCATCCCGATCACCCACCCGGAATTCTGTCGTCCGGGCGATGGGGAGAAGCATCGCGTCCGCGTTCTGACGGCCCTGAAACATGCCTCGCGCATACTCGTGAACTCCAACTATACGGCCAGTGAGCTGAAGGCCTTCGCCGATCGCGAGGGGATTGCGGCCCCCCCCATTGACGCCATCCACCTGGGGCTTGAGCCGATCTTTCTCGACCGTCCCGGCAATGCGACCCCCCGGCCCTATTTCGTCCATGTGGGGACAATCGAGGCGCGCAAGAACCTGGCCTTCCTGCTGACCATCTGGCGGCGCCTTCAGGAAAAGATGGGCGATGAGGCTCCACAACTGGTGCTGGTCGGCCGTTACGGATGGGAAAACGAGGCTGTGCTCGACCATCTCCAGCGGTCGCCCAACCTCAGGGGACTGGTGCATCAGGCCGCGAACCTGCCCGACGCTTCGCTCGCAGCCCTGATGAAGAATGCCCAGGCCGTGCTCGCGCCGTCCAGCGTGGAGGGTTTCGACCTGCCCGCCGTCGAGGCCTGTGCCCTGGGTGTGCCCCTGATCGCTTCGGACATCCCCGCCCACCGGGAACTTGTGCCGGATGCCGAGCTGATCGACCCGCTGGATGGTCTTGGCTGGCTTGCGGCCCTCGAGCGCGCCACACGATCGCGTCCGATATCGCCCCATTTCGTGGCTCCAACGTGGGACCGGCATTTCGCTGATGTCGCCGCCCGCATTGGTCTGAACGGCTGACGTCCGATGTCCCGGATGACGCTCCATGCTGACTTCGCCTTTTCAGTCAGGCCTCTGGTCCCTCACACCAAACGACTGTAATCAGTACACCATGAACCTATTCAATCCCCTGACACGCTCTGTTCTGGCGCTGTCCATTGTGGCTGTCCTGAGCGGTTGCTCGACCTTGCCGCGTGACGGGCCGTCTGGCCGGGCCGTGGAGCGGGGTGCGACATCCATAGACACTCAGGGTTTCTACCAGATCGTCGACCTGGACTATGGTGCCAGCGAGCGGATCAAGCTGGTCCCCCCGCGTTTCCTCGGGACCCTCGCCAATGCATCGGTCGAGGGGACCTCGGGCCTCATCGGACCCGGCGACGTTCTCGCGGTCTCCATCTTCGAGCCGAGCGGGAACCTGTTCGGTGCCGGTGCCGGCGCATCGGGTATTCGCTCGGGCCAGCAACAGCTGCCCGGTATCAGCGTCGATTCCAGCGGTAATGCGACCATCCCGTTTGCGGGTGCGGTCCGGGTTGCCGGCCTGTCATCGACCCAGGCCGGAGCCGCGATCCGTCGCGCCCTGATTGGCCGGGTTGGCAATCCCCAGGTCACGGTCGCGATTTCGCAGAACTCCTTCAACACGGTCAATGTCCTGGGAGACGTTCGACAGCCCGGACGCTCGCCCTTGTCGTCCAATGCCGATCGCATCCTGGATGTGATCACAGAGCGCGGGGGTACGGCGCGGCCGGTCGAGGATGTCGTCGTCAATATCCAGCGTGACGGGCAGACCTACAGTGCGCCTCTCAGCGCCGTGACCACGGACTTCAGGGAGAACGTCCGGCTGGCGCGGGGAGACGAAATCAACCTCGCCTACCGACCGCGCAAATTCAGCACGTTCGGAGCGCTCGGGGCCGTGGCGGAAGTCGCCATGGAGCCCGGCCCGACGACCCTGGCAGGGGCGATCTCGAAGGTGGGTGGACTCAATGCCAATCTCGCCAATGCCCGGTCGGTTCTGGTCTTCCGTTTCGAGCGTCCCGAAGTCGCCAATGCGCTGGGTGTTGCCCAGGCTCCGACGGTGCGCGGTATCCCGATCGTCTACCGTCTCAATTTCGAGGATGCGACCGGACTGTTCACGGCCGGAAATTTCATCGTCGAGCCGGGTGACATCGTCTATGTGCCTCAGTCCGGGCTGGCCGAGATGCGCAAATTCTTTGAGGCTATCCAGTCCTTTACGCGCATCATCTATGATGTGTCGGTGACCACCGCCCTTCAGAACTGACGTCGATGGCTTATCGGCACGGTGCGTTCTCGTGGCGACAGTTCACGATCGGCGTGGCGCGTCGGCTTGGGATCCGAACCCGTTCGGCTTCTGATGAAGATCTGCGGGCCGCCGGGCTGGATGCATGGTCATCGGACCCGGCCGTTCCGGTCGACAACGGCCTTTCCCAGCTGCTGGCCGAACTCGAGGAGCGAGCCCTGACAGTCTATGCCCGGGCGGGGCTGCCGACCCGGCGCGGCCACTATGCCCGGGCTCCGGACGATCGGGCTTGGCAGTTCCTCGCCGAGCATATGGCACCGGCGGATCGATGGGCGCTGGTGCAGGACTATCCTCCGGAACAGGGCTGGAGGTTTGCGACCTTGACGACCGTCGGGCTGTATGAGTCTCCCGGTAGTCCGGCCTTCCTCGCCGCCGAGGTTCTCTCGGAATGTCGGGCCCTGAAAGACAGTCCCGAGGGCCGCTACGGCGGCACCATGGCCCTCCTCGAGCGGTCGATCCGTCTCGGCATCACGAGCGCCTGCCTGGGTCCGGGCGATAAGGACCAGACTGTCGGCCACGCCGACAACACCCTGGCATTGCCGGACGGGCAGGGCGATCTGTTCGCCCCCCCGTCGCCCTGAGCTGGCAGTTCGCGTCAGGCAGCCGCGCGCTGCCTCGAGGTCACTTCCGCCAGAAGCTCCAGGGACCGGACCCGCGCGGCATGGTCCCAGATCTGGCTGGTGACCATCAGTTCGTCCGCACCGGTCCGGGCGACGAAGGCGTCCAGCTGTGCGTTCACCGTCGCAGGACCGCCCACGGCGGAGCAGGACAGTGCCTGATCAATCATGGCCCTGTCGCTGCTGCTGAGGCTGCCGGCGAAACCGGCCACAGGCGGCGGCAGCTTGCCGGGCCGTCCCGAACGCAGGTTGACGAACGCCTGCTGCAGCGAACTGAACAGTGCCTCTCCAGCGGCATCCGTGTCGGCAGCGAAGACATTGAAGCCCAGCATCACATAGGGCCTGGCCAGGCGCTCGGACGGACGGAAGGTCTCCCGGTAGATCCGGATCGCCGCCATCATGTCGCCGGGCGCGAAATGGCTGGCAAAGGCATAGGGCAGCCCCAGATGGGCAGCGAGCTGGGCTCCGAAGGTCGATGAGCCGAGGATCCAGATCGGCACATCCTGGCCCTCTCCGGGGTTGGCACGCATGCGCTGGCCGTCCTCGGCGGGCTGGAACCAGTGCATCAGCTCCATGACGTCCTGGGGGAAACTGTCGGCGTCACCGGCCAGGTTGCGCCGCAGGGCCCGCGCGGTCGCCATGTCCGAGCCGGGTGCCCGGCCAAGCCCCAGATCGATGCGACCGGGATAAAGGGCCGCCAGGGTGCCGAACTGCTCTGCGATGACCAGCGGCGCATGATTGGGCAGCATGATGCCACCGGCGCCGACGCGGATCGTCCGGGTGGCGGCAGCGACGGCGCCGATCACGACAGACGTCGCTGCCGAGGCGATCCCGGCCATATTGTGATGTTCCGCCAGCCAGTAGCGGTTGTAGCCAAGCCTCTCGGCGTGGCGCGCCAGATCGATGGTGTTGGCCAGCGATCGCGACACGTCCGCACCCTGGGGCACGGGCGCGAGGTCGAGGACGGACAGAATGGTCATGGGGGCGGATATGGGGATGACGGCGTCATCCCCATATCCG
>QBLX01000020.1:1626-14962 GCA_003241825.1 Alphaproteobacteria bacterium | reverse complement strand
GCCATCTGCTGGCGGCGCGCCATGTAGATCGCCTGGAAATCCAGCGGGTCCATCACGAAGGGCGGGTAGAAACCACCGTCTGCCGTCGCGCCCGAAACAATCTCCCGCGCATAGGGGAACAGATAGCGCGGGCATTCGATCAGGAGCATCGGCTCGATGTCCTGCTCTGCCACGTTGGCGAGCTGGAACAGGCCGCCGTAGACCAGCTCGACCTGGAAGACGGGGGTGCCGCTGGCGGAAGCCTTGATCGACAGCTTCAGGTCGACCTCGAAAAGGCCATCCGGGCGGCCTTGCGCTGCCAGCTCGACGCCCATGTCGATCTGTGGCTTGCCCTCGATCCGAAGGCTGTCGGGAGCCTTGGGGTTCTCGAACGACAGGTCCCGCACGAACTGGGCAAGGATGCGGAAGCCCGGCCCGGCCGGCTGGCCCTGGGTCTGGTCAGGAGCCTGGCCATTGGCATTCGGATCGATCGGGGTGTCGGCGGGAGGCGTGACATCGGTCATGGGCGAGGGGCCGTAATCTGAAAAAGGTGGGCGCGGAACATGGGTGCATGCACCGCGGGAAGGGGCGGCGACTAGCACGTCGTCAGTGCCTGCGGCAACGGCGAGGGGTCAGACAGGTGCGCGATGCCTTGCGTGTGCCTATATCAGACCCTAATCGTCGTTCGACGTCCGGCATGCCAGACGCCGTCATCCAGGGATTCCCCGTGCCGCCTGCCCTTTTCCAGATCGTCTTCTTTGCCGTGGTCGCGGCCTTCATTCTGTTCCAGCTGTACAATGTGCTGGGCAAGAAGGTCGGTCGCCAGCCTCAGGAAGACGCCAAGACACCCGCCCTGCCGGCTGCCGGTGAGCCCGCCATTCCCGCGCGGCCACTGCTCGACGCCCAGACCATGGCCGCGATTTCAGGCCTGAAGGCCAGGGACCCGGCCTTCGATCCGCAGAAATTCCTCGAGGGCTCACGTCAGGCCTATGAGACCATCGTGCGCGGCTATGCTTCGGGTGACCGGGCCGCCCTGAAGCCCCTGCTGGCTCCCGCCGTGATGGACTCGTTCGAAACCGGCATCGTTGCCCGCGAGACGCGCGGCGAAACCGAACAGGTCGAGTTCCTGCAGAGCCCGCGCGCCGACCTCGAGAGCGCCACGGCCGAGGGTGACCGCGCCATCGCCAAGGTCCGCTTCCTGTCGGAAATGCGCAGCAAGATCCTCCCTGCTTCGGGCGAAGACATTTCCGAGCCCCGCATCGAGGAACGCCGGACGGCTGAACACTGGACATTCGAACGCAAGCTGGGCGCGGCAGACCCGAATTGGGTCCTCGCCCGGGTTGAACCCGCCAACGCCTGACGTGCCGGCACTGCTGATGCGCAGCGGGTCACATGCAGGTTTTCTTGCCATTCTCCTGGCGCTGTTCCTTTCGGCCTGTGCCGGGGGAGGGGGGCGGACGCCGGTTCCGGGCGGTCCCTCCCCGGTCCCGCCTGGCCCCGCCATCGAAGCTCCGGCGGTCGTCGGGGCGGCCAGTGCTGCCACTCTGCCCGGCTGGGATCTCGAAGATCATCTGGCTGCCTTTCAGGCCTATCTGACAGGCTGTGGCGTCGCCCGTGACGAGCCATCGCGTACCCAGTGCCGTCGGGCCCGCGACCTCGACCGGGGTGCGGTGACCCCATCCATGGCCCGCGCCTTCTTTGAAACGGGATTCAGCGTGGTCGCTGCAGAGACAGTGGACGGGCGTCCCGGTCTGCTGACCAGCTATTTCGCACCCGAATATGAGGCACGTCGGAACCGTGAGGGAGAGTTCGACACACCGGTCCGGCCGGCACCGGCGGGTTGGGGGCGAGGCTGGACGGGCCCCGAGCGGGCGTCGATCGAGGCCTCGGATGCTCCCGATGCCCTCGCCTGGATGCGGGCGGAGGACCTGTTCTTCATGCAGATCCAGGGATCGGCCTACCTGACCTTCAAGGACGGATCGAAGACCCGGGCCTCCTACGCTGCCGACAACGGTCGTCCCTTTGTCGGCATTGCCAGACCGATGGAGGCGCAGGGTCTGCTGCCCGCCAATGGCACCTCAGGCGAAGCCATCCGGCGCTGGCTGGTGGCCAACCGGGGCGAGCGGGCCCGGGCCGTCACGGCCCTGAACCCTCGCTACATCTATTTCGCGCTTGCCGACGATGACGGGGGCCATCCAGCCGGGGCGGCCGGGGTGCCACTCACGTCGCGCCGCGGCATCGCCATCGATCCGGCAAGCTGGACCTATGGCGATCTGGTCTGGATCCAGGCCGATGGCGGCAATTTGCGGGGCGCGCGGGGCAGCTACGCCGGCCTTGTCATGGCCCTCGATACGGGCTCGGCCATCCGCGGACCGGTGCGGGCTGACCTCTATATGGGTCGTGGCGATGCCGCGGGTGAAGAGGCCGGTACCGTCCGCCATCCGCTTAGAATGTGGCGGCTGGTACCCCGGCCCTGATGCGGCGCGCGACGATCACCGTCGCTTGAGCCCACCCAGGATGCCTCGCAACAGCTCGCGGGTGATGGTCGAGCCGGCCGTGCGCAGGACAGATTTCGTCACGGCCTCGATCGGCGTCTCGCGGTTGGACCGGCGCGGCGCCGCACGCGGAGCGGGGCGGGCACGGGCGGCCTCCCGATCCTGGCGTGCAAGCTCGCGCTCGCGGGCCACGGCAGCCTTTTCGGCATCCTTTTCAGCCAGGGCTTCGGCCTTCTCCCGGGCTTCAGCAGCCTCGGCTTCGGCTGTCACCTTGTCGGCCTCACCGCGACGAGCCGACAGGATTTCCTCGGCGGATTGCCGGTCGACCATGGTCTCATAGACCCCGCGCACGGGGCTCGCCGCCATGATGGCGGCGCGCTCGGCATCTGTCGCAGGCCCAAGGCGGCTGGCGGGTGGCCGGATGGCCGTGCGTCCCACGATGTTGGGGGCACCCTTCTCGTCCAGGGTCGAGACGAGAGCTTCGCCCACACCCAGGCCCTGGATGGCCTCGGCGGTGTCGAACGCCGGGTTGGGCCGGAAACTCTCGGATGCGGCCTTCAGGCCTCGCTGCTCCGCCGGGGTATAGGCACGCAGGGCATGCTGGATACGGTTGCCCAACTGGGCCAGGACGCTGTCGGGAATGTCCGCCGGGTTCTGGGTCACGAAATAGACCCCCACGCCCTTGGACCGGATCAGGCGGACAACCTGCTCGACCTTTTCGCGCAGGGCGTCGGGCGTATCGTTGAACAGCAGGTGGGCCTCGTCGAAGAAGAAGACCAGACGCGGCTTTTCCGGATCGCCGACCTCGGGCAATTGCTCGAACAGCTCGGACAGCAGCCACAGCAGGAAGGCCGCATACAGGCGCGGGCTGTTCATCAGCTTCGTCGCGTCCAGCACATTGACCTGGCCCCGGCCATCGAGGCCGACACGGATCATGTCTTCCAGCCGCAGGGCCGGTTCCCCGAAGAAGGCCTTGCCGCCCTGTTGTTCCAGCTGAAGGATCGAGCGCTGGATCGCTGCGATCGATGCCGGAGCGACATTGCCGACCTCGCGACCGATCCGCTCCGCATTCTCGCCGACATGGACCAGCATGGCTCGCAGGTCGTCGAGGTCGAGCAGGAGCAGGCCTTCCTTGTCGGCGACATGGAAGACGACCGACAGGACCCCCTCCTGGACGTCATTGAGGTTCAGCATCCGGGCCAGCAGCACCGGCCCGATCTCCGACACGGTCGTGCGGATCGGATGTCCTTTCTGGCCATACAGGTCCCAGAACACGGTCGGCGCAGCCCTGGGGTCCAGTGTCAGCCCCATGCCGGTGGCGCGGGCCGTCAGGCGCTCGTTGGGAGAGCCGGGCATGCAGATGCCCGAGAGATCGCCTTTTACGTCGGCGCAGAATACCGGCACGCCCGCATCCGAGAACCCCTGGGCCATGATCTGCAGCGTCACCGTCTTGCCGGTGCCGGTCGCTCCCGCCACCACGCCGTGGCGGTTGGCCCGCTTGAACAGCAGGGTCTCTGCACGCGAAGCGCCGTCGGCTTCCGACTGGCCGAGGAAAAGACCGGGGAGGGCGTCGGACATGGGCAAGGTTCCGTGGATCAGGGTATGTCCTGCTTAGCTCAGGCCGCAGGCCTTCTCCAGAGTGTCGCAATCATCACGGAACGGTGATTGACCCGAGGTGTTGGTGGCGTGAAAGGTCGCACAATGAAAATCCCCGTCAGCCTGTCCGGCTCTGCCGTTGCCCGAAACGCCCTCGTCCTGATCGCCGCGGTGGCAGGCGGTGCCGCCCTGTTCTGGCTGGCCGATATCCTGACGCCTCTGGCGATCGCCATTTTTCTGCTGATCATGATCGGCGGCATCCAGCGCGAGGTCGAACAGCGGACTCCGCTGCCCAACCGCTGGTCCGGTCTGATCGCCATCCTGATCGTCGTGGTCGGCTTCTTTGTGTCAATCGCCATCATCGTCAATGGCGCGGCCGGGTTCTTCAGCGATGCCTCGGGCGTGACCGCCAACATCGGACCACGGATCGACGAGATCATCGTCGATGTGAGCGGAATTTTCGGGGTCGAGACTGCGCCGACCGCGCGGGACCTGATCGACGGCATTGACCTGCGCGGCTCGCTGACAACCCTCGCCCTTCAGGTGCAGGGCATCGCATCGGGCGCCTTTTTCGTGCTGGTCTACCTCGGCTTCCTGCTCGCCTCGCAGGCCGGCTTCGGCAAAAAGATCGTCCGGATGTTCCCCGAGCGGTCGTCGCGCAGCGATGCCATGCAGGTCGTCGCCCGTGTCCGGTCCGGCGTGGAGGGGTATCTGTGGGTCCAGGCCGTGACAGGGGTCATGATCTGCGCAGCCGCCTGGTTGCTGATGCGGGTCGTCGGCCTTCAGAACGCCGAGTTCTGGACCTTCGTGATTTTCGTCGTCGGCTTCATCCCGATCCTGGGCGGGGCCATTGCCGGCCTCGCACCGCCGCTGTTCGCCCTGGTGCAGTTCCCGGACTACTGGCCGGCGCTGATCCTGCTGGCCGGGTTGCAGGCCATCCTCTTCATCGTCGGCAACATGATCCAGCCCCGCATGCAGGGCGAGAACCAGAACATAGACCCCGTTGTCGTGCTCCTGTCGCTGGCGCTCTGGGGCAAGATCTGGGGCGTGGCCGGCATGTTCCTGTCCACGCCTCTGGCCGTGATGGCCATGGCCATTCTGGCGGAGTTCAAGGGTTCGTACTGGATGGCGGTCCTGCTGTCCGGCGACGGCGAGCCCTATGCGGAGGAGCGTTCCAAAACGGACGCCAGGGAAGACTAGTGCCGCGTCAGCCAGCCGCAGCGTATCTGGCCTGCTTTGGGGCCCTCAGGGCTTGAACCCACGGCGTGCCGACCCATCTCTGTTCTGTCGAAGCTGTCGAGCCCCCCCTCCCGACAGTGACGATCAAGGGCCGGCGCACCTCCCCTCCAGCGTCGGTACCCAAAGCAGGCCGCCGGACCTCGAGTTCGGCGGCCTTGTCTTTGCCCGGATGAAATTGCGGCTCATGCGCCACAGGTCGAGGGCGGCTCTATAATCCAGAGACATATCCGGGAACGGGCGCGCACCGCCTTCGTTGAGAGCGCGGGAAGGGCTTGTCGCCTTCGGGCGACCCACTCCGTTTCAAGGATCAAATGATGAAGACGATGATTTATGCAGCCTCGATGGCTGCCCTGCTGGCGACGGTTGGCACCTCGGCCATGGCGCAGAGCGCCGACTGGCGCACCGATTTCAGCGGCCCCTATATCGGGGTGTTCGCCGGCTACACCGACAAGAATGACGACAGCAAGGAGACGCTGCGGTTCGACCGTAACCTCGACGGCAATTTCGGTGATCCCGTCCGCACGCCAACCGGTGCCGACGCCTTCAGCCCCGGCTTCTGCGATGGTGCTGCAAAGGCCACGATGGCCTCGGACGGCTGTGACGGCGACGCCGCCGGTGCACAGGCCGGCGTGCGCGCTGGCTATGACTTCCAGTTCGGCAAGCTCGTGCTGGGCGTCGTCGGCGACTACAGCGCTGTCTGGCAGGAAGACAGCATGACAGGCTTCAGCATCACGCCTGCAGCCTATGTGTTCAGCCGCAACGTCGAATCGATGGCCGCGGCCCGTCTGCGCGCCGGCTTCGTGGCAGGTCCGGCCCTGATCTACGGCACCGGTGGTGTTGCCTATGCCAAGGTCGAGAACAGCTTCATCACCTCGAACGGAGCCAACAGCTTCACGGCGACCGTCGATGACGATGAAGCCGACGGCTGGCAGGCTGGTGGCGGGATCGAGTACAAGCTCGCGCCGAATCTGTCGGTGACCGGTGAGTATCTCTACACCTCGCTGGAGCCCGGTGATTACAACATCCGTGTCGGTCAGGGGACGGCAGGCGCGACCAACCCGTTCATTCTGGCCCCGGACACGACAGGGACCGACATGATCCGCAGCAACTCGAAATTCGGTCTTCACGCCCTGAACATCGGCATGAACCTCCGCTTCTAGAGTCGATCTACGCAAGACCACTGATCAGGAACGCCGGGTCTGCTCACGCAGGCCCGGCGTTTTGCCTTTCGGGCTTGAAGGGGGGTTTCGCAGAGCTGCGACCCGGCCTAATCAGCGGATTGATCCTCCGGCGCGATCGGCTCACCCTGTCGCCCATTCCCATGCGGCATGGCCGCGCCTCACGAGACCCTGCCCATGTCCGGCGAACTTGTTTCCCTGCCTCAGGCCCTCACGCTGGAGGCGCTGGGACGGGCGTTCAGCAAGGCGGTCGGGCGAGATGCAACGACCCCTCTGGAACAATCCTTCCTCGAGCAGGCGCACGAGGACTATGCGGTCGATGAGACCCCGGAACTCAATGGCGACGATCTTGCTGCGCTGCTGGCGCAGGTCTGGATGGCCGCTGAAACCCGCAAGCCCGGCGAGATGCCGCGTATCGTTGTGGAACCCCTGAAGGGTGCCAACGGCCAGCCCGCCGGCTATGACGTCGCCTACATCGTCCAGGATGACAGACCCTTCCTCGTCGACAGTGTCATGGGCGAGCTGGCCGACGCCGGCGTGACCGTGCGGTCCCTGTTCCACCCGATCATCAACCGGGACTCCGGTCGGCAGTCCACTATCGTCGTCGTTCTGGACCCCCTGACGCAGGAGCGCCGCGACACGCTTGTCCACGAGATCGGCGAGGCTCTGGCCGACGTCCATGCCGCCGTTGCCGACCATGGTGCCATGACTGCACTGATGGACCGGGCCGTGGCGCATCTGGAAGCCTGCCCGGGCGGGGTGGACGCCGATGTGGTGGCCGAGAACCTGGCCTTCCTTCGCTGGCTGAACGACGACCATTTCGTCTTCCTTGGCGCGCGGGACTACGACTACCCGCGCTCTACCGATGGCGGCTACGAGGCCGAGGCTCCGCTCAGTCAGTCGGCCGAGGGTGTCGGGGTGCTGCGGGATGCCCAGCGCACCGTCCTGCGCCGGACGTCCGAGCCTGCCGTCCTGACCCAGGCCATGCGGCGCCAGATGGTGCTTTCCGAGCCGGTGACCGTGGCCAAGGCCAATATCCGCAGTCGGGTCCATCGCCGGGCCTATATGGATTACGTGGGGGTCAAGCGGTACGGCCCCGACGGTCGGGCCTCGGGCGAGACCCGTTTCGTCGGCCTGTTCACGGCCGAGGCCTACGACCGCACGGCGACCCAGGTGCCGCTGCTGCGCCGCAAGGTTGCCAATGCACTGGTCCGGGCCGGCAAGGCACCGGGCAGCCACAACGAGAAGCGGCTCAAGAACATCCTCGAGAACTATCCGCGCGACGAGCTTTTCCAGGTTTCCGAGGACGAACTGCTCAACATCTCGCTGGGAATCCTCCACCTCTACGACCGGCCGAAGATCAAGATTTTCACCCGCCCGGACCCCTTCGACCGTTTCGTGTCCATCCTCGCCTTCATCCCGCGCGAGAGGTTCGATTCCAGCGTCCGCGAGCGGATCGGCCGTATCCTGGCGCGCGCCTGGGGCGGAAGGCTGTCGGCCTGGTATCCGCAGCTGTCCGACGCCCCGCTGGTCCGCATCCATTACATCATCGGCATCACGCCCGGAGACCATGTGGTTCCGGACGCCGATGCACTTCAGGCCGAGGTCGCCGAGGCCGGGCGGAGCTGGGTCGATCGCTTCGAGAGCGCGGCGCGCGCCGCCGATTATGACGATGCCGAGCTGGGTGCGCTGAGCCAGAAATGGGCCGAAGCCTTCGGCGCCGGCTATCGCGATCGCTATGATGCCACCGAGGCCGTGTCGGACCTTCGCCAGATCGACCGGCTGAATGCCTCGGGCGTCAACGACGGGGGCGAGCCGGTTGCCGTCCGGGCCTTCCGCAAGGCCGAGGACACCGCCCTGCAGTTCCGGTTCAAGCTCTATCGCCGGGGTGCGGCCGTGCCGCTTTCGGACGTCCTGCCGGTTCTCGCCGACATGGGGCTGAAGACCCTCGAGGAGTTCGGCCATGCCATTCGTCCGCTTGAGGACGACGAGATCCATGTCCACGAGTTCCTGCTCGAGGACCCGCGCGGCGCGTCCCTGACATTCGCAGACATCAAGGCCCCCTTCGAGGAGGCCTTCGTTGCGGTCTGGACCGCCCTTACCGAGAGCGACGGCTTCAACCGCCTGGTGCTGGAACTGGGTGTCAGCTGGCGCGACGTGGCCCTGATCCGGACCCTGGCCCGCTATCGCCAGCAGACCGGCCTTGACCCGTCCCAGGCCGTCCAGGAAGCGGCCCTGACCGAGTATCCAGCAGTATCTCGGGCCCTGTTGTCCCTGTTCGCCTGCAAATTCGATCCGGAGCAGGGCGGCGATGTCGCTTCTCGCGAGGCGATGGCCGCTGAACTGGCGGAAAAGATCATCGCCCTGCTGCAGGAGGTCAAATCGCTGGATCACGACCGGGCCCTGCGTCGCCTGGCGCTGCTGGTCGGGGCGATCAAGCGGACCAACTATTTCCAGCGGGCAGAGGATGGCCAGCCCAAGCCGCATATCTCGATCAAGATCGCCTCGCGCGAACTGGACGACCTGCCGCTGCCCAAGCCCTATCGCGAGATCTTCGTCTGGGCCCCGCACGTCGAGGGCGTCCACCTGCGGTTCGGCCCGGTTGCCCGCGGTGGCCTGCGCTGGTCCGACCGTCGCGACGATTTCCGCACCGAGGTGCTGGGGCTGGTCAAGGCACAGCAGGTCAAGAATGCCGTCATCGTGCCCGTGGGCTCCAAGGGCGGCTTCTATCCGAAATGCCTGCCGCGGGGCGGGGACCGGGACGCCATCCAGGCCGAGGCCATTCGTGCGTACAGGACTTTCCTGTCCGGGCTTCTGGACATCACCGACGACATCGGTTCGACCGGGACTGTCGAGCATCCCGATCAAGTCGTGATGTGGGAAGGCGACGATCCCTATCTGGTCGTCGCTGCCGACAAGGGCACGGCGACCTTTTCGGACATCGCCAACGGCGTGTCGGCGGACTACGGATTCTGGCTGGGCGATGCCTTCGCCAGTGGCGGGTCGGTGGGCTACGACCACAAGGCCATGGGCATCACGGCGCGCGGCGCGTGGGAGGCCGTCAAGCGGCATTTCCGCGAGATGGGCAAGGACATCCAGACCGAGACCTTCACCACTGTCGGCGTGGGCGACATGTCGGGCGATGTGTTCGGCAATGGCATGCTGCTGTCGAAGGCGACACGGGTGATCGCGGCCTTCGATCATCGGGACATCTTCATCGACCCCAACCCGGATGCCGCAAGCTCCTGGGTCGAACGGGACCGGCTGTTCAAGCTGCCGCGCTCGTCCTGGCAGGACTATGATGCGTCGCTGATCTCCGAGGGCGGCGGCGTGTTCTCGCGGGCGACCAAATCCATCACCCTGACGCCCCAGATCAAGGCGGCGCTCGACATCGCCGAGGACAGCCTTGACCCGATCAGCCTGATCCGTGCGATCCTCAAGGCCCCGGTCGAGCTGCTCTATCTCGGCGGGATCGGCACCTATGTGAAATCGGCCGCCGAGACCGACGCACAGGTCGGCGACAAGGGCACCGATGCCCTGCGCATCAATGCCGACGAACTGCGGGTCAAGGTCGTGGGGGAGGGCGCCAACCTGGGCTTCACCCAGGCCGGCCGTATCGCCTTTGCAGCGCACGGAGGCCGGATCAATACCGATGCCATCGACAACTCTGCCGGCGTCGACACCTCCGACCACGAGGTCAATATCAAGATCCTGGTCGGGTCGGCGGTCACCAACGGCACGCTGAAGGCCGAGGATCGCAACGCCCTGCTGGCGTCGATGACCGATGAGGTGGGACTGAAGGTCCTGGCCCACAACTACGACCAGACCCTGGCCTTGACCCTGCAGCAGGCCGAAGGCACCGCCAGCCTGGATGCACAGGCACGGTTCATGTCCTGGCTCGGCGCGAGGGGCAAGCTGGACCGCAAGGTCGAGGGCCTGCCGAACGATGCGCGCATCGCCGAGATGAAGGCCATGGGCCAGCTGCTGACACGGCCCGAACTGGCCGTTCTGACGGCCTATTCCAAGATCGAGCTGTTCGACCAGATCGTGGCTTCGGGCGCGACCGAGGATCCGTTCTTCGAGGCGGCCCTGATCCGGTACTTCCCAGATGCCCTCGCGCGGTTCGAGCCCGAGATGAAGGGCCACCGGCTGCGGCACGAGATCGTCGCTACCGTTCTGGCCAACGAGATCGTGAACATGGGTGGGGCGACCTTCCCCGAGCGACTGCGGGTTTCGGCGGAATGCGACACCCGGGCCCTGGTCATCGCCTTCGAGGCGGCGCGGCGGGTGTTCCGGCTGGACGAGGCCTGGGACGCGGTGTCGGCGCTGGATGGCCAGATCACGGCCGAGGCCCAGACGGCGCTCTATCGGGAGATCGCCATCGTCCTGCGTCGCCAGACGTCCTGGCTGGCCCGGCGTGCGGCCCGGCCAGGGGCCACGGTCGGCAGCCTGATCGCCGCCTATCGGCCGGTGGTCGATGCCCTCGTGCCCGAGGGCGGGGCTGTGCTGTCGCGCTTCGAGCAGGGGCGGCTGGACGAGCGGGTCAGAACCTTTATCGGCCTGGGAGCTCCCGAGGCGATGGCGCGCGGCTTTGCCCTGCTGCGGCCCTCCGTGGCCACGGCCGACATCGGCGATCTGGCAGCCGAGACCCGTTGGCCCGAGCCAGCCATGGCGCGGCTGTATCACCAGGTCGGGGCGGCCTTTGACTTTGACCGGTTGCGGGCAGCCGCCGGGGGCGTGCCATCGGTCGATCATTTCGACCGGCTGGCCGTCAGGCGCCTGATCGAGGACATCATGGCCGAACAGGTGGCCCTGACCCGTGCCGTGGCCATGTCGTCCGATGTTTCGGCCGGCGCGACCGAGCTGGCGGCGGAACAGGCGGTCGATGCCTGGATCGGGCACCGTCAGGCCCAGGTCGAGGCCATGCGGGCGTCGGTCGACGAGATCGAGGCTTCCGGCACGGGCTGGACCTTTGCCAAGCTGACCATTGCCAACGGTGCCATCCGCAGTATCGCCAGCAATCTCTGATCCACAGTTGTTGTCGTCAGGGGGCGGTGAGTTGACTCCACCGCTCCCTTGGCGTCGCTTGCGAACAGGACAGGGTTGGGAGCCTCTATGCCGAGAAAGTTTCTGGTCGTCGTGGACGACAGCCCGGAGTTCGATGCTGCGCTGCGCTATGCGGCCCGGCGGGCGAAGTCGACGGGGGGGCGCGTGGCCATGCTGCGGGTTCTGTCCGACAGCTCCGATGAGCACTGGTCGGGCGTCCGCGACGAGATCCAGCGCCAGCAGCGCGAGGAGGCCGAAGCCCTGCTGGTGCGGCTGGGCGAGATCGCGGCTGACCGGTCGGGATCGCCGCCAATCTTCCTGATCGAGACCGGCGATGCCCAGGCCGCGATCCGCAAGGTCGTGGGCGAGGATCCGGAGATCAAGATTCTCGTGCTGGCAGCAGCCAGCGGGGGCAAGTCGCCAGGGCCTCTGGTCGCGGCGGTGCTGAAGCAGGGGGCCGCCTTCAGCGGACGAAAACTGCCCGTGACCATCGTTCCGGGCGAGCTGACCGACAGCGAGATCGAGGACCTGGCCTGACCTGCAAGGTGCCCCTCCGAGGTATGTCGAAAAGGACGCTGCCACAGGGCAAATGAATGAATCCGCGTTAGGATTTCTTAACCGCCGCTCGCCACACTGGTTCCTGAAGTGTGCCGCCGTCGCGGTTCCCATCCGAGCGTCCATTCCGTGTCCATGTTCGCAAAGCGCCAGTCCGTTCTCGCCGCCACTGCCGGAGCGCCATCGCAGCGCCCGCCCTTCCGCCTGTCCGCCGCGCCGGTCCTGACCGCGCTCAAGAAGCCGCCTGTGGCTGTCGGCGCCGCCGGTTTCCTGCTTCTGGGGACGGCGACCCTGTTCCTGACGGTTCTGGGCGATCCCCGTGCCGGCACCCCGTCTGTGCAGGTCGAGCTGAAGCGGGCACCGGTCGTTGCGCCGGTCGGCCCCACAGGCCTCGAGGCCTTCAGCATGGGCGATTTCGGCGCCTATCAGGACCTGGCGGCAGAAGGGGTGCTGGATCCCAACGGTGCCGCGGGCATGGATGCCCTGATCTCCCTGCCCGACGGGGCGACCGTGTCCGGTCCCGGAGCCGCCATGTCCGCGCCGCGCCTGCCGGCACAGCCCCTGGTCGCCGCGCCGATCGCAGGGCTGAGCGCTCCGGGCCCCAATGGCCCCCTGCCCGTCATCGCGCCCGATGGCCGGGTCCCCGCCCAGGCCTATGCGCGCCCGTTCCGCTCCAACGGCAAGCCGCGCGTGGCGCTCATCGTCGGTGGGCTGGGCCTGAACGCCGTC
The DNA here is from genome assembly GCA_003241825.1 of Alphaproteobacteria bacterium. Taxonomy (GTDB): domain Bacteria; phylum Pseudomonadota; class Alphaproteobacteria; order Caulobacterales; family Caulobacteraceae; genus Brevundimonas. The sequence continues at coordinate 2,145 of QBLX01000020.1, read as the reverse complement.
ACCACCCGCGCCGCGATCGAACGCCTGCCGCCTGAGGTCACCCTGAGCTTCGTGCCCTATGCCCAGGGCCTTCAGGGCTGGATCGATCTGGCCCGGGCCCAGGGCCATGAGGTGATGATCGAGATTCCCATGGAGCCCACCGGCTATCCGGACAACGACCCCGGTCCGCAGACCCTGCTGAGCAGTGGCAGCGCCGAGGATATCCAGGCCAAGATGGACTGGCTGCTGGGCCGGGCCACCGGCTATTTCGGGGTCACCAACTATCTGGGGGACCGGTTCGTGGCCTCCGACACAGGCACCAGCGCCTTCCTCGCCATCCTGCGCCAGCGGGGCCTGGCCTTCATGGATGACGGCACCGCACGCCGTCGCCCGGGGGCCTGGGCCCGTGCCAGCGCCGACAGGGTGATCGACCAGCAGCAGACCCCTGCCGCCATCGTCGCCCAGCTCAATGCGCTGGAGGCCCTCGCCAAGTCGCGGGGCGCGGCGCTGGGGACCGGCTTCAGCTATCCGGTGACCGTC
>QBLX01000020.1:0-1616 GCA_003241825.1 Alphaproteobacteria bacterium | reverse complement strand
GGCCGCCGCCCGCTGGACCGCCGGGCTCGAGGCGCGTGGCCTGCAACTGGCTCCGGCCAGTGCCATGACCCAGCGCCCCGGTCGCTGACACCCGGCCCCGCCAGCGCCTCTGCCGCCCAAGGATCGAGACGGTCGAAAATACCGTCTTGATCGTCTTGATCGTCTCGATCCGGGCTTTCGAAGCCTCCGCAGGCTGGAGCGGGTCGGGTCACCTCGCCCTGTTGTCCGACAATCAGCGCTGATCCTAGACCCGTTTCGAACCCGGGCGCGCTCGAGGCCTGAAATGGCGATGGGAGCGCTGCTGAATCAGGGCCCTGGGTTCCGGCCGGGTGTCGGGTTCAACGGGCGTTGCCGTCACGATCATCCCGTGAAACGCCCTCGGTGGGTGACGGCCTTGCCGGGGGATGGCATGAGCGGCGTATGACATCCGCACCCGACCTGAGCCTGTATCGCCCCAATGTCGGCGTCGTCCTGTTCAATGCACAGGGCCAGGTCTGGTACGGCCACCGGGCGGGTACCGAAGCCTCGGGCAACTGGCAGTTCCCGCAGGGCGGGGTCGACAAGGGCGAGGATCTGGAAGCTGCTGCCCGGCGCGAGCTGTATGAGGAGACCGGCGTGACCTCGGTGGAGCCGCTGGGCCGGACCGAGGGCTGGATCGTCTATGATTTCCCGGTCGGCTTTGGAGGGTCGAAACAGGCGCGCGGCTTTTCCGGGCAGAAGCAGGTCTGGTTCGCCTATCGCTTCACGGGCGAGGAGGCCGAGATCGATCTGGAGGCCCATGGCGAGGTCGAGTTCGACGCCTGGCGCTGGGGCGACCTGTCGGAGGCCTGTGACCTGATCGTCCCGTTCAAGCGCGAGGCCTATGCGCAGGTGGCACAGGCCTTCGCGCATCTGGCGGCATGAAAAAGGCCTCCCGCGCGAACGGGAGGCCCTGTTTCATCTGAACCGTCGTCGACCGATCAGGCCGCTGCGACTTCCGAAGCTTCCTCGGCGAGGATGGTCAGACCCTCGGCGTTGACGTCTGCGAAGCCGCCCTTGACCGTGAACACGCGGCGCGTGGTGCCGGTGAAGACGGTGACCGGGCCTTCGCGCAGGGCGGTCATGAAGGGGGCGTGCTCGGGCAGGACGCCGAAGTCGCCCTCGACGCCCGGGGCATCGACCTGGTCCACGAGGCCGGCAAAGACCTCGCGTTCCGGCGACACCAGGGAGAAGTTGAGCTTCCCGGCCACTTAGGCGGCCTCGGCCAGCTTCTGGGCCTTCTCGACGGCCTCTTCGATGGTGCCGACCATGTAGAAGGCAGCTTCGGGCAGGTGGTCGTACTCACCGGCGACGATGCCCTTGAACGAGCGGATCGTGTCGGCCAGCTCGACGAATTTGCCGGGCGAGTTGGTGAACTGCTCGGCCACGAAGAAGGGCTGCGACAGGAAGCGGCTGATCTTGCGGGCGCGCGAGACGACCAGCTTGTCCTCTTCCGACAGCTCGTCCATGCCGAGGATGGCGATGATGTCCTTGAGCGACTTGTACTGCTGCAGGACTTCCTGGACCGAACGGGCGACGCGGTAGTGCTCCTCGCCGATGACCAGCGGGTCCATGATCCGCGAGGTCGAGTCCAGCGG
>QBLX01000001.1:74227-105678 GCA_003241825.1 Alphaproteobacteria bacterium | reverse complement strand
GCTCACCCATCACCACGGCCCGCCTGGCCCCTCATCCGCCCCTCCGGGGCACCTTCTCCCGCAAGGGGAGAAGGGCGATGGGTGCCGAGGCTCTGACAATGAGCAATCTGTGCGTTCCTTCTTCCCGCAGGGGGAGAAGGAAGGTTGATCGTGTCGCCCTATCCTGCGGCAAACGGATAGGGGCTGACCGATTTGGACCAGTCATCGACCGTCAGGGGGCGATCGACGGGTGGGGCGGCGCGTTCGGCGCAGGGGTGGCGGTGGCAGAGGCGGCAAGCCGGGCCGATCGGCGTAACGTCCGGCGCCGCCAGATCCAGCCCCCGCGCATGGATCAGACGATGGGCATGTTTCAGCTCGCACCCGAGGCCGATGGCCAGGTCGTACCGCTCGCGATGGCCGCCCGAGACCATGGTGGCCCCCTGGCGATCCACCGTGCGGGCGAGGGTGAACCAGCGTCCGCCGTCCGGCGTCTCGATGATCTGGGTCACCAGCCGACCGGGCGTCCGGAATGCCGAGTGCAGCCGCCAGCGTGGACAGGCTCCGCCGAACCGCGCGAACGGAAAAGCACCCGCGGCATAGCGTTTCGACACATTGCCTGCCTGATCGACGCGGATCAGGAAAAACGGCACGCCCCGTGCCGTCGGGCGCGACAGGGTCGTCAGCCGGTGCGCAACCTGTTCATAGGATACTGAAAACCGCGCCTGCAGCCGGGCGATGTCATAGCCGCTGGCCTCGGCCAGTCGCTGGAACGCCGCATACGGCATCAGGATGGCTGCCGCGAGGGTGTTGGTCAGGGACACCTTGAGCAGGGACCGGGTCGCCGGATCCGGTGCCCGCGCAGCGTCGGCCAGAGCATTGAGTTCTGCATCGTGTTCACTCAGTGCCAGCTGATAGGCGATGGCGAATGCCCTTGATGACGGGTCCAGCGTTTCGGACAGGAGCAGCCTGCGGCGATGGGGATCGAACCGTCGGGTCCACTCGACCATAACCTCGGCAGGCATGATCCGGACCGTCAGATTGTGCCGGGAGGCCAGTCGCGCCCGGGCCAGGGCCTCGCATCCCTCGCCGGTCATATTGGGGTCCAGCGAAGCGTGAAGGGTCTCGCCGAGGCCATCGAGTTCGGGAAAGTAGTTGGCGCGGCTCTGGATCCAGTCGCGCACCCAGTCGGCCGGGGAGGGGCCGGCTGAGCCCTCGTCGCCATCGATCAGCGCGGCGCGGGAGCGGTCACGGTGTTCCGCGAAGGCGCGATAGAGGCGCAGGAGGGCTTCGGCCGCGCCCGGGGCATCGTCCACCAACTGGACCAGTTCGTGCCGGGGAACGTCCAGTCCCTGAAACAGGGGATCGGCAAGCACTTCGGCCAACTCGGCCTCGCCCGCGACGCCAGCCTGGCCGAGGGAGCGCAGATCGACGTCATAGGCATCGGCCAGCCGCAGCAGCAACTGCGCCGAGACGGGGCGCTGATTGCGCTCGATATGGTTCAGATAGCTGGGCGACACGCCCAGATCCCCGGCCATTGCTGTCTGGGTCAGGCCCCGGTCGCGACGCAGCCGCTTGAGCCGGGCCCCCAGAAACAGCTTGCGATCAGCGGTCACGTCCATGTCGGCACGATGTCACATAATGACAAGATTACAAGGGTCACGATATGACAAAGTGACACGAAATGAGACGGCATCTGTGTATCAAAAGTGACAGCCGCATGGTCTCTGTCCTGTGCCGCCACGACGATCGTGACGACATCATTCGAGACCCAAGAGCACGTCATGACCACCTTTGCAGACCTGGTTCCTTCGCCTGCCAGCCGTTTCGACGGCATCGAGCGTCCATACACGCCCGAGGACGTTCTGCGTCTGCGTGGCTCGGTACCGATCACCCACACGCTCGCCGAGCGTGGTGCCAACCGCCTCTGGGAGCTTCTGCACTCCGAGCCCTATATTAATGCCCTCGGCGCGGTGACCGGAAACCAGGCCATGCAGATGGTGCGCGCAGGCCTGAAGGCGATCTATCTGTCAGGCTGGCAGGTCGCTGCCGACGCCAACACGGCCGGGGCCATGTACCCCGACCAGTCGCTGTATCCAGCCAATGCGGCGCCCGAGCTGTGCCGCCGCATCAACCGCACCCTCCAGCGCGCTGACCAGATCGAGCATGCCGAGGGTGGAGCCAAGCGCGACTGGTTCGCGCCGATCGTGGCCGATGCCGAGGCCGGCTTTGGCGGGCCCCTGAACTCGTTCGAGATCATGAAGGCCTTCATCGAGGCCGGTGCAGCGGGCGTCCATTTCGAGGACCAGCTGGCGTCGGAAAAGAAGTGCGGACACCTGGGCGGCAAGGTGCTGATCCCGACACAGGCCCACGAGCGCAATCTGGTGGCAGCACGTCTGGCCGCCGACGTGATGGGGACGCCGACCATCACGGTTGCTCGCACCGACGCCGAAAGCGCCCAGCTGATCACCTCCGACATCGACGAGCGTGACCAGCCCTTCATCGACCGCGAGAACCGCACACCGGAGGGCTTCTTCCGCCTGAAGGAAGGCACGGGCCTGGAGCACTGCATCGCGCGTGGCCTGTCCTATGCCAAGATCGCTGATCTGCTGTGGTGGGAGACGTCACATCCTGATCTGGACGATGCCAAGCGTTTTGCAGAGGCGATCCAGAAGGAACATCCCGGCAAGCTGATGGCCTACAACTGCTCGCCGTCCTTCAACTGGAAGGCCAAGCTGGACGACGCCACGATCGCCAAATTCCAGCGCGAGCTCGGAGCCATGGGCTACAAATTCCAGTTCGTGACCCTGGCCGGCTTCCACAGCCTGAACAACGGCATGTTCGAGCTGGCCGATGGTTATCGCGAGCGCGGCATGTCCGCCTATTCGGAACTGCAGCAGCGCGAGTTTGCCAACGAAGCCATTGGCTACACCGCGACACGCCACCAGCGTGAAGTCGGGACCGGCTATTTCGACCAGGTCGCGACCGTGATCTCCAACGGCCAGTCGTCCACGACCGCGCTGAAGGATTCGACCGAAACCGCCCAGTTCAAAGCCGCCTGAGGAAAGCCCCCATGGAACCGCTGAGCCGTCCTTCCGCCATCATCGACTTCTGCCTCGCCCCTCTGAACCTCGACTCGGGTTCGGACAGCGAGAAGGAAGTCCGCCGCCGCCTCGAACACGTCATCAAGACGTTTCAGGCCAAGGCAGCCAAGCCTGTAGCCGTCGACTTCTCGTCGATGCCGTCACAGGTTATCAACGAAGCCGCACACGGATACGAGTAGATGCTGACAGGCGCTGGTGGCTCAGGCTGCCAGCGCCTTCGGCTCCGAGATCAGCTCGGCCACGGTCGAGAGCAGCTCCATGGCATCGAAAGGCTTTGCCAGATGCCGGCTGGCCCCGGCAGCCAGGCTGGCCGACACGTGGTCGGGCAGGGCATTGGCCGTCAACATGATGATCGGGACCTGGGGCCGTCCGAATGCCAGTTCATACGCCCGTATCTCGCGGGTCGCTGACAGGCCATCCATGACCGGCATCTGCATGTCCATCAGCACAAGATCGAAATTCTCCGCCTGGAAGGCGCTCAAGGCCTGGGCACCGTCCTCGACCTGAACCAGATCAACCCCGGTCTGTCCGAGGATCAGCTCGACGACCTTGCGATTGGTCGGATGGTCATCTGCCATAAGGACGCGGACACGGCGCTCTTCAGTGTGAAGGGTGGTGTCGTCGATGTTCGTGATCGCGATCGGCGGCGTTGCCTTGCGGAGCGGCACGGTAAGAATGAACGCCGACCCGCCACCGGGCTCGCTTTCGCAGTCGAGGTCGCCCTCCATCATTTCGGCAAGCTGCCGGCAGATCGCCAGCCCGAGGCCTGACCCGCCAAACTGCCGCGTGATCGTCCCGTCTGCCTGTTCAAATCGCGTAAAGAGCCGTTGCCGCGCGGCGACATCGAACCCGACACCTGTGTCTTCAACCATGAACCGCAGCAGAGGCACGCCATCGGCCCGCGCGCTTCGGGTGACCGTAAGACTGACAAATCCCTGCGACGTGAATTTGACCGCATTGGAGACAAGGTTCGTCAGCACCTGCTTCAGGCGGACCTCGTCCCCCTGCACCCAGACTGCAGCCTCCGGGTCGATATCGACAAAGAACTGCAGGCCCTTTTCGGTCGCCGTGGTCATGTAGAGCTGCGCCGCCTCCTGGACTGCGCGAGTCAGATCGAAAGGCAGATCCGCCAGCTCAAGTCGCCCGGACTCAACCCGGGCCAGATCCAGAATGTCGCTGAGGAGCGCTTGCAGCGTATGTCCCGACGACTGGATCAGATCCAGCATTTCCGTCTGGCCCGGGCTCAGGTCCGTCCGGGCAAGGGCCTGGGCAAGACCGATGACGCCATTAAGAGGAGTCCGGATCTCATGGCTCATATTGGCCAGGAACTCGGACTTGGCCCGGTTGGCCGCTTCGGCTGTATCGCGTGCATCGGACAGGGCCTGGGCGTTGCGTTTCAGGTCGGTGATGTCGGCACACACCGTCACCACCCCGCCGGCCGAAGTTCTCCGGTCCTGCAGCCGGAGCCATCGGCCATCAGCCAACTGCTGTTCCATAGAACTGGACAGAGCCGCCCGCGCAGCGACCCGCTGGGCAATCCAGGCTTCCTCGCGGCCGATTGCCTCGGCATAGCGGCCCTTCGCCAGCCCGATCTGGAGCACATCCTCAAATTTCATCCCGGATCGCAGGCTTTCGGCATCCCCGGCTTTTATGTCGGTATACTGGGCATTCCAGACGATCAGGCGATCTTTGGAATCATAGAGGCCAAGCCCATCAGACATGGCCTCTATGGCCTCCTGCATCTGGTCCAGTGCGTTTGCCTGCGAACGCCGTTTCGAACGTGCGTTGAGCGACGCGAATCCCAAGGTCGCCAGGCCCACCAGACAGACTGCAGCAACCGAGACCATCAGAGAGAGGTCGTCAGGCGGCGGGGTGATGTCCAGAAGGCGTTGCAAAAGCGGGAAATTCCTCATTCAGCGGCGATTGTCGCCTAAACAAGTAAAAAAACCGCGTAATGTTAGGATGGACATTTCCCTGCCATCGTCATCAACGCGTGGTGGTTTATCGGTAAAGGTCTCTAGATCGACCAGGCCTTGCCCGAGTCGCACCTGCCGGACCGTTCCCGCCCATGCCATTCGATGAATCGCCTTCGCCTGTCGCTCCGCCAGCGTCTTCACGATTGTGGACGCCAGGGGCAAGCGGCCTGCTGGCGGTAATGATCATGGTATTGATCGCCGTAGCGAAACCCGAGATCGCTTTATGGCTGCTGTCGGGTGCAGTGGTCGTAGGGCTTGTGACATGGCTCGGAAGCCGACGTTCGGGGTCCACCCAGATAAGCCCGGTAGGCGAAGGAGCAGAGGGCGAGGCGACGCGGTTTCCAGCCTCCCAGGCCTTGATGGACAGCGTCTTCGAGGCGCTCAACGATCCCGTGATGATCATCTCTGGCGGTGAGGCCGACGACATTGCGGGGCGCCGCATAGTGCTGGCCAACGGCGCCGCCCGCGACCTTCTGCGGATTCAGCGCGAAGGCAGTCTTCTGGTGTCCGCGGTCCGTGACCCCAACGTGCTCGAGGCTGTTGACGAGGCTCTGTTCGGCGGTATCGCTCGCACGACAGACTATGCTGCAGCAGGCGCGAGAACGCGTCACTGGAAGGCTTGGGTCAGGCCCCTGCCTTCGGCAACGACCGGGTCTCTGGCGCTGCTCGGCCTGCGTGATGAAACCGACGTGCGGCGAATGGAGCTGATGCGAGTCGATTTCCTCGCCAATGCCAGCCATGAATTACGAACCCCCCTGGCATCACTCAGCGGCTTCATCGAAACCCTGAAAGGCCATGCTCGCGACGATGCGGTGGCCCGCGACCGGTTCCTCGATATCATGGCGACCCAGGCGGAGCGGATGAGCCGCCTTGTTGCCGACCTGCTGTCCCTCAGTCGCATTGAACTGAATGAGCACATTCCACCGTCGGGTCGCGTGGACCTGCCAATGGCAGCGTCCGATGTCGTGGATGCCGTCAGCGTGCTGTCGCAGGAAAAGAGCATCCGGCTGGTCCTCGAGGGCGCCCGAAGGGCCGTCATTGACGGGGAACGGGATGAAATCGTGCAGGTGATCCAGAACCTTGTCGACAATGCCATCAAATACTCGCCCCGGGACGGGACGGTCGAGATTGCCATCGAGACAGACCTCGGCCTGGACGAGATAACGAAGGGCCGAATGGAGGGAGCCACCCGCCTGTCCCTGCTGACCCCCGATCGCGAGGCCGGGGTGCGCTATGTGGTGGTGACGGTTCGCGATAATGGTCCCGGCCTCGCGCGCGAGCATCTCCCGCGACTGACTGAGCGATTCTACCGGGTCGAGGGGCAGAAGAGCGGCGAGCGGGCAGGAACCGGGCTGGGCCTCGCCATCGTGAAGCACATCATCAATCGCCATCGCGGTGGACTGTCGGTCGAGAGTGCGCCCGGTGACGGGGCTGTTTTCAGTGCATTCTTCCCGATGGCAGCCGAACGGCCGGAGCCTGTCAGTCTGCAGTGACGCTTGCCCGTCGGTGTTATGGAACTGTCATGTCTTCGTCTTAATCCGCTTGCCAAGTCAGGGCAGTGATCGGCGCGGATACGCTGCTTCTGGCGCATTCTGATTCCGAGATGCCCGACCGGCCGCAATGATCTGGTTTTTTCTGCCCGTTCTGATCGCGCTGTCGGCGCTTGCCTTCTTCGGCGGGCGTGGACTGGCGTCACGACGCGCCAGCACCAGTGCGACCAGGGCCCATTCGCGACCGAGCCAGCATGGCTTCTATGCGCTGATCTGGGTCGGTGTCCCGGCCATGGTCGTTCTCCTGGCAGCAGCGATTTTCTCGGGGCCCATCGAACAGTCAGTGATGCAGGCGGGGGCACCGGACGTCGTTGCGCAACTTGAGCCCTTCCGACGCGACGCCTTTTTCAACGATGCGCGCCTCGTCGGTGCCGGTCAGCAACCGCATCAGGTCTGGCCACAGGCGCTCGCCGAACAACTGACACAGGAGGCCCGGCGCTACGCTGCCCTTTCCCGTCTTTTGAACTGGGGCGGTATCGTCGGAGCCCTGGTGGCAGCGGCACTGGGTGGTCTGTTCGTCTACATGCGGATTTCGCCGACGCTTCGCGCCCGGAACCGGGTCGAGGGCTGGATTGGCGGAGTGCTGTTCACCTGTTCGGTCGTCGCCGTACTGACAACGCTGGGCATCGTCTTCTCATTGCTGTGGGACAGCCTGCGCTTTTTCCAGTCCGTGCCGCTCGCCGAGTTCCTGCTGGGCACCCAGTGGAGCCCCCAGATCGCCATAAGGGCAGACCAGGTCGGATCGACGGGCGCTTTCGGGGCCGTGCCTTTGTTCGCAGGCACCTTCCTGATCATGATGATCGCTATGTGTGTGGCGGCGCCGATCGGTCTGTTTTCAGCGATCTATCTGTCCGAGTACGCCAGCCGGACCTCGCGCGCCGTGTTCAAGCCCATCCTCGAAATTCTCGCAGGCGTGCCGACGGTCGTATATGGCTTCTTTGCTGCCCTGACGGTCGGACCGGCGTTTCGTGAGGCCTTCAACGGGTTGGGAGCCCTGATGGTCGGTGGGCCACTCGACGGGCTGGGTCAGTATCTGATGCTGGTCCAGAACCAGATGGCCCTGGTGGCCGGGGCCGTCATGGGGATCATGCTGATCCCGTTCGTGTCGTCCCTGTCTGACGACATCATCAATGCCGTGCCGCAGAGCCTGCGCGACGGATCTTATGCCATGGGTGCCACCAAGTCCGAGACTGTCAAACGCGTCCTGCTGCCCGCCGCCTTGCCGGGCATCGCGGGGGCTCTGTTGCTGGCCATGTCACGCGCCATCGGCGAGACAATGATCGTGACCATGGCCGCAGGTCTGGCAGCCAATCTGACCCTCAACCCGCTGGACACGGTCACGACGGTCACCGTCCAGATCGTGACCCTTCTGACAGGGGATCAGGAGTTCGACAGTCCCAAGACCCTGGCCGCGTTTGGCCTCGGCCTGACCCTGTTTCTCGTGACCCTGCTGTTGAACATCGTGGCCCAGCGCATCGTGCAGAGATACCGGGAACAGTATGACTGAGGCCGCCCCCGAGATGAGCGCGGCTCCCGTCAAGGCCCGCACCGACCGGCTGCAGGCCGGCCTCAAGGCACGCTATGCCCGCGAGAGCCGCTTCAAGCTGTATGGCGTGATGGCGATTGCGATCGCCGTGGGCTTCCTGCTGCTGCTGCTGGGCAGGATCATCGAACAGGGCCACACGGCCTTCTATGCCCATGAACTGACCGTGCCGGTCTATATGGATCCGGCGCGCATCGATCGGGCCTATCCGCAGGGAACGAATTTCCAGCTGCTGGTCGCCGAGCAGCAGCTGGCGCGTTTCGGGGTCGTTGATGACGCCCAGGGCACCCAGGCTACGGCGATGCGGACGCTGCTGTCGTCCGAGCTCAAGTTCCGCGCCGCAGCAATGATCCGCGAAAATCCCGCCCTCATCGGCCAGACAGTGCCCGTGACCGCTCCCGTCTCGGACGAGGCGGACCTCTATTACAAGGGCGAGATCACAGCCGATACGCCCGCTGAGCAGCGCCGGGTCTCGGACCAGCAGATGGTCTGGCTTGATCGCCTCAAATCCGAGGGTGCTGTCCAGGCCCATTTCAACAGCGCCTTGTTCCAGAACGGTGATTCTACTGAGCCCGAACAGGCCGGTGTTCTGGGGGCTGTCGTCGGTTCTGCCCTGATGCTGCTGGTTACCGCCCTGATCGCCATCCCGATCGGCGTTGGTGCGGCCGTCTATCTGGAAGAGTTCTCGCCCCGGAACAGGATCACGGACCTGATCGAGGTCAACATCAACAATCTCGCAGCCGTCCCTTCCATCGTCTACGGACTATTGGGCGTAGCCCTGTTCATCAACTGGATGAACCTGCCGCGATCCTCGCCCCTGGTCGGGGGTCTGGTGCTGGCCCTGATGGCCCTGCCGACCATCATCATTGCCACGCGGTCGTCGCTCAAGGCCGTGCCGCCCTCGATCCGTGAAGCCGCGCTTGCGATGGGGGCGTCCAAGACCCAGACGGTGTTCCAGCACGTCCTGCCGCTTGCCATGCCCGGCGTTATGACCGGAACCATCATCTCCATGGCGCACGCGCTTGGCGAGACTGCTCCGCTCCTTCTCATCGGCATGGTCAGTTTCGTGCCGGGCATTCCCGGCGGACTGACCGAACCCACGGGAGCCCTGCCGTCGCTTGTCTATATCTGGGAGAACGCTTCCGAGCGGGCGTTCCACGAGCGGACTGCCGCCGCAATTATGGTGCTCCTCGCCTTCATGATCGTCATGAACGCCGCCGCGATACTGCTTCGTCGGCGCTTCGAACGTCGGTGGTAATTTGATGAAATTCCCGTTCTTCCACACTCCGGCAAAAACATCCGACGGTCGCGAAGGTGGTGCCGGCGACGGCGCCGGCGTGCCACTGATGGGTGGCCAGATCGTCCCGGGCGTGACGGCAACCGCGCGCCCCGCTGAAACCCGCGAAGAAAGCTTCATGGCACCGGAGCCCGAGCCCCGCGAGGGGAATGCCCCCCAGCGTGTCCCGACGGCCTCTGCTTCCGGCAGCGCGACCGGCCCGACCAAGATCATGGCCCGAGGCGTTTCTGTCTTCTATGGCGAGAAACAGGCGCTCTTTGACGTCAGCCTGGATATACCTGACAAGACGGTGACGGCCCTGATCGGCCCCTCAGGCTGCGGCAAGTCAACGTTCCTGCGGACCATGAACCGCATGAACGACACCATCCAGGGCTGCCGTGTGACTGGCCGGATCGAGATGGACGGCAACGATATCAACACCAAGGCTATCGACCCCGTGTTGCTGCGGGCTCAGGTCGGCATGGTCTTCCAGAAGCCGAATCCGTTCCCCAAAACCATTTACGAGAACGTGGCTTACGGCCCGAGGATCCACGGCCTGACCACGAGCAAGGCTGAGCTCGACAGCGTGGTCGAGGCCTCGCTGAAACGCGCGGGCCTCTGGGAAGAGGTCGCTGATCGTCTCCATTCCGCAGGCACCGGCCTGTCCGGTGGCCAGCAACAGCGTCTTGTCATTGCCCGCGCCATCGCGGTGAACCCTGAAGTCATCCTGATGGACGAGCCGTGCTCGGCGCTCGATCCCATCGCCACGGCCAAGATCGAGGAACTGATCGACGAACTGCGCGAACGCTATTGCATCGTGATCGTTACGCATTCGATGGCCCAGGCTGCTCGCGTATCCCAACAGACAGCCTTCTTCCACATGGGTCGCCTGATCGAGACTGGTAACACCGAGGAAATCTTCACAAATCCCCGCGAACGGCGCACGCTCGACTATATCACGGGACGGTTCGGCTGATGAACCAGCACACGGTCAAGGCTTATGGCGACGAGCTGAACCAGCTGACCGCCGAAGTCGCGCGCATGGGCGGGCTGGCCGAGGCGCAGGTGGCTGATGCGGTGGAGTCGGTAGCACGGCGCGACATCGCCCTGGCGCGGGCCGTCGTCAGCCGAGACGTCAAGCTCGATATCATGCACCGCGATATCGAGAAAAAGGCCATCCGCCTGATCGCACTGCGCCAGCCCGTGGCTTCCGACCTGCGCAAGGCCCTGTCGGCAATGAAGCTCTCGGTCGATCTTGAGCGGACCGGTGATCTGGCGAAGAACATCGCGAAACGGGCGCTCAGCCTCGCCGAGACCGAACCGATGCAGCCCCTGACCCGCTCGATCGAACGGATGGGGCGGCTGGTTTCACTGCGTCTTCGGGACGTTCTGGACGCCTACACGGCGTCCGAGATCGATCGTGCCCTGTCGGTCTGGCAGTCCGACGACGAGGTGGACGAGCATTACAACGCCCTGTTCCGCGAACTTCTGACCTACATGATGGGCGACCCGCGCACGATCAGCGCCTGTACCCACCTGCTGTTCATGGCCAAGAACCTCGAGCGGATCGGCGATCACGCGACCAACATCGCCGAGACCATCCACTACGAGATCACCGGCGACGACATGGTCGGGGAGCGCCCGCGCTGGACCCCGACGCCGTCCGATACTGCCCCCGGCATGGGCCAGACACCGCCCTTGCCCACCCCTGACATCTGACGTGCTGAACGACTGACGGAGACCTGACAGTGCAGCCCTATATTCTGGTGATGGAAGACGAGGACGCGCTGGCAACGCTGCTTCAGTACAATCTCGAGAAGGAAGGCTACGACGTCGTCGTTGCCGCCGACGGCGAGGAGGGTCTGGTCCAGATCGACGAGCGTCAGCCTGATCTGGTTCTGCTGGACTGGATGCTGCCCAAGGTGTCGGGGATCGAGGTCTGCCGCCGCCTCAGGGGTCGTCCCGAGACCCGCAACCTGCCGATCATCATGCTGACAGCCCGAGGCGAGGAGTCCGATCGCGTCCGGGGTCTGGATACCGGGGCTGACGACTATCTGACCAAGCCATTCTCCATGACCGAGCTGATTGCCCGCATCCGTGCTGTGTTGCGCCGCATCCGGCCGGGGCTGGCTGACGACCGGGTGGGTCACGGCGACATCATCATCGATCGCGTGGCGCACCGGGTGAAGCGCTCGGGCCGGGAGGTCCATCTGGGGCCGACCGAGTTCCGACTGCTCGATCATTTCATGCGCCATCCCGGCCGGGTATTCAGCCGCGAACAACTCCTGGACGCTGTCTGGGGCAGCGACGTCTATGTCGAGGCGCGGACCGTCGACGTGCATGTCGGCCGCCTCCGCAAGGCCCTCGATGTGGGAGAAAGCGCCAATCCGATTCGCACCGTGCGTTCGGCTGGCTATTCGCTCGATCTCGAAGGCTGAAACCGTAGCTTCACACGGTCGCCGAACGGGTTAGGCTCAGGTCCCGATCAGACGGAGACCGCCGATGCGCCGACGCACCTTCCTGCAGACCCTGCCCGCCGGGGCCGCGCTGGCCGCAGCGTCCTCTGCGTCCGCGGCCGCGCAGCCTGGACAGGCCCCGGCACGGGTCGAGGCAGGCGTTCGATCCTATCCCTACGCCGGCATTGGTCCGGGTGACCGGATCATGGGAACCCCGTTCGCGGGCCGCTCGACCGTCTGGGGGACCCAGGGGGCCGCAGCGACCGCTCACCCGGCCGCGACCCTGATCGGGATCGATACCCTGAGGCGGGGAGGTTCGGCGATCGATGCCGCCATCGCCATCAACGCGGCCCTCGGCTTTCTGGAACCGACCGCCAATGGCATCGGCGGCGACGCCTTCTGTCTGATGTGGGACCCGGCGCAGCGCAAGGTCGTGGGATTGAATGGGTCGGGCAACAGTCCGGCAGGCCTCTCGCTGGCCACGGCACGCTCAAAGGCGGGCACGGACGGCTTCCTGCCGCGCTACGGGGCCGTCACCGTCAATGTTCCGGGGACTGTCGACGCCTGGTGGAGTGCTCACCAGAGGTACGGAAAGCTCCCCTGGAAGGACGTGCTGCTGCCCGTGGCCGAGATGTGCGAGCGCGGCGTCCCCATGCCGCAGCTGATCGCCTGGTATCTGGAGCGCAACATGGCCGGGTTCGACCGGTCGGCCGCGATCATCGAGGAGAATGACAATCGCAAGCGGGTCTATGCGCCGGACGGGAGGACTCCCCGGTCAGGGGAAGTGTTCGCCAATCCCGACCTCGGACGCACCTATCGACTGATCGCCGAGGACGGTCGCGATGCCTTCTACGACGGTCCGATCGCTGACCAGATGGAGAGCTATTTCCGTCGTATCGGCGGCTGGATGACCCGGGCAGACCTCAGGGCCCACGCCACGGAATGGGTCGATCCGATCATGACAACCTATCGCGGGGTCGAGGTTTACAGTCTGGGGCCCAATACCCAGGGTCTGTCCACGAACCAGATCCTGAACATCTGCGAGCAGTTCGATCTCAAGAGCATGGGGTTCCAGTCTGCAGCCTCGATCCATCATCAGGCCGAGGCCAAGCGTCTGGCCTTCGAGGATCGGGCCCGGTGGTTCGCCGACACCCGCTTTGCAAGCACGCCGGTCGAGCGCCTGAACTCCAAGGCCTATGCCGCAGAGCGCGCGCAGTTGATCCAGCCGGACCGGGTCATGGAGCGTGCCATGCCGGGCGATGCGCCCACCCAGGGCGACACCACCTATTTCAGTGTCGCCGACAGCGACGGCATGATGGTCAGCTGGATCCAGTCGAACTATCGCGGCATGGGCTCAGGTCTGGTGCCTGATGGCGCTGGCGGCAACACGCTTGGCTTCATGTTCCAGGACCGGAGCGAACTGTTCGCCCTGACCGATGGCCACCCCAATGTCTACGCCCCCGGCAAGCGCCCCTTCCACACCATCATCCCCGGTTTTGCCTGCAAGGATGGCCAGCCCTGGATGGCCTACGGTGTCATGGGCGGCGGGATGCAGCCTCAGGGCCAGGCCCAGATCATCATCAACATGGTCGATTACGGGCTCGATCCCCAGGAAGCGGGCGATGCCCCGCGCTGGCAGCATGAGGGCTCAAGCGAACCGACGGGTCATCCGGCAGAAGGGAAGGGGGTCCTTCACCTGGAAACGGGCGTGCCGGCAGACACGCGGGCTGCCCTTCAGGCTATGGGCTGGACGCTGGGCGAACCGAATGGCGGCTTTGGCGGCTACCAGAATGTCGTGCGCCAGGTTAACGGCCGCGGGCCCTGGACCTATGGAGCGGCAACCGAGATGCGAAAGGACGGCATCGCCCTCGCCTACTGAGCGGCCACGGTCTCCGGGTCCAGCGCATAGACGGTGGCGCAATATTCGCAGGTGACGTGGATCATGCCATCGGGTTCGACCATGTCCGCCCGCTCGGCTTCGGTGAAAGAGCCAAGAACTGACTGGATGCGATCCGGCGAGCAGCGGCAGTGTGCCTTCAGGGCGTGAGCGTCTTCAAGCCGTACTCCGTCCTCGTGGAAAAGGCGGAACAGCAGCGTCTCCGGCGGGACCGTCGGGTCGATCAGCTCGTCGTCGGCAAGGGTATGGAACAGGGCACGCGTCCGGTCCCAGACATCCTCGGTGGAGCCGCGGGCCTCGTCGCCTGCGATCAGCTGGATCAGCGCCCCGCCGGACCGCCAGTGCGTGCCGGTCTCCGTCGTCACCTGGCCGACAGCCAGATGCACCTTTGTCGGGATCTGTTCGGATTGTTCGAAATAGTGTTCGGCGGCCAGTGACAGGCTTTCGCCCTCAATGGGCGTAATGCCTTGGGTGCGCTCGAAATCAGGGCCACGGTCCAGCGTCATAACGAACACGCCCTGACCCAGAAGTGCCCTTGCGCCCGGCCGCACGAAGCCTGACGAGGCCTCGGCTACCAGGTCGGCGTCATAGCGGCAGTAGCCCCGCATGGCTCCGTTGGTGTCGTAATCGGCGACAACGTAGCGGACGGGCCCGTCGCCCTGAGCCTGGACGATCAGACGGCCCTCGAACTTCAAAGCAGACCCCACAAGGGCCGCCAGGGCACAGGCTTCGCCCAGCAGCGCAGCGACCGGCTCGGGGTAGTCATGCGCCGACAGGATCGTATCAATGGCTTCGCCCATCCGTACGATCCGGCCACGCACCGGCCATCCCTCGATCTGGAAAGCAGCGGCGAGATCGTCCGTAGGCGTGGAGGCGGGCGCGTGATCTGTCACGGCGGTGTCCTGAAAAGCGAATGTGTCCGGGAGCGCGTCTAGATAGGGATGTGTGCGCGTCTTCGAAAGGGCTGTATAAACAGATGACCGGCTATCGATCGAAACAGGCGGGCATGACAACCTGCCCCTTCAATCGCGATTGTGACGACAACGAAGGCTATTCATGACGACCAGGACCGCACTGAAGCCGCTCGAAACCCAGGCCATCGTGATCACCGGTGCCACGTCCGGCATCGGTCTGGCCACAGCGCGCCGGGCGGCTCGCAAGGGTGCGTGTGTCTTTCTGATCGCGCGTAGCGAGGCCGATCTACGGGCTCTGTGCGAGTCGCTTCAGGCCGAGGGCGCGCGTTGCGCCTGGGCCGTAGCGGATGTGTCGGACCATGCGGCTCTCAGCGAGGCCGCCGAGAAATGCAAACGCCTGTTCGGGGGGTTCGACACCTGGGTCAACAATGCCGGGGTTTCGATCTTCGGTCCGATCCGCGAGACGTCTCTGGAAGACCAGAGGCGACTGTTCGAGACGAACTACTGGGGCGTGGTCAATGGCTCGATGATCGCAGTCGAGCATCTGCGGACCCAGTCGGGCGGCGGAACCATCATCAATGTGGCCTCGACCCTGGCGGATGCCCCCATGCCGGTGCAGGGCGTCTATTCGGCGTCGAAACACGCGGTGAAGGGCTTCACCAATGCCTTGCGCATGGAGATGCTGCGGGAAAAATCTGCCGTCCGGATCAGTCTGGTCAAGCCTGCCGCGATCGACACACCTTACGCCAATCATGCCCGTAACCTGAGCGGCTATGCGGTGCAGAACCCCCAGCCGGTCTACGCTGCCCATGTGGTGGCCGACACCATCCTGTGGTGCGCGACCCATTCGATCCGCGAAATCACTGTGGGTGGCGGTGGCCGGCTCATTGCGTCGTTTTACTCAGCTTTGCCGGGACTGGCGGAACCACTCCTCGCCAGATTCGCTCCTAGGCTCATGCGCGATCGCGCGTCCGATTATCAGCCGTTCGACGACGGGCTCTATGACCCGGCACAAGACGGCCTAGAGGAAGAGGTTTACTATCCCATGGTCCGCAATTTCAGTGTTATCGCCGAAGCCCGCAAACATCCCGGCATTACCGCAGGCAGTGTGGCGCTGGTTGCCGTCGCAGTCATCGCGACGGTTCTTCTGACCCAGCGATCCGGCCCGATGCGCTACGAGCGTCTCCGCGAGCGCCTTGATCCTCGCGGCTGGCTGGATGCCGAGGCCCTGCGCCATCGGTTCGAAGACATTTCGCGCGGCCTTCGTGACGGTGTCGAAGACCTCGGCGATCGTGCTTCCGATCTTAGCGACGATACCCGACATCAGGCCCGTCGCTGGTTCAAGCGCAGCAAGAAGGCAGTCTCCCCGCGCCAACGCGAACGCTATGCTCGCGACGCGCGTCGCTATGCTGACGAAGCTGGCCAGTCCGCGCGCCGCTACGCCGGGCAGGCGGGCCAGTATGCCAAGGACCATGCCCGTGAGGGCGGAGCCCTGCTGGCAGTCGCTACCATTGCTGCAGCCATCGGTGCGGCGGCTCTGGAAACCCGTCGCCCGGACAGCCGAATCCGCCGCATGGCCAAATTCTAGGCCACAGCTTCAGCAATCGTCGTTGCTGCACCTGCGAAGGTGGGGGTAGTTAGGTCCATCATGGCCGACACCCCCACGCTCGTTTTCGATTTTGATTCCACGCTGGTGCGCGTGGAGACGATCGAGGTCCTCGCTGACATTGCACTTGATGGCCGTGCGGACGCTGCCGAAGTCCGGACAGAGATCGGGCGGCTCACGGATCAGGCCATGGCAGGCGAGCTCGCTTTTGGCGAAGCGCTGCGCCGGAGGCTCGCACTGCTGCCGCTGACCCAGAGCCATGTCACCGCGCTGGCAGAACGCATTCTGGAGGAGGGCACACCCTCCGTCCGTCGCAACCTCCGCTTCTTTCAGGACAATGCTGACCGGATCATCATCCTGTCGGGTGGGTTCCGCGAGATCATTACCCCCATTGCCCAGCGGCTCGGCATCGCCGCGGACCGGGTTTTCTGCAACGACCTGATCTATGATGCCGAGGATCATGTCGTCGGTGTGGACGACAGCAACCCCCTGTCCCAGGCCGGGGGCAAGCCCGAGGTGATCCGGGCCCTTAACCTGACGGGTCCGGTGGTCATGATCGGCGACGGCTGGACCGATGCCGAGGTCAAGCTGGCCGGTGCAGCGACCCGTTTCTACGCCTACACAGAGATCGTCCGCCGTGAGGCCGTCGTCGCTGTCGCCGATGCCGAAGTGCCGTCGATGGACGAGCTTCTGCATCTTGAAGGCCTTCCGGGGCGATGGTCCTATCCCCGCGCCCGCATTCGGATGCTCCTGCTGGAAAACATCCATCCGGCGGCGATCATGCGGCTCGAGGAAGCGGGTTACACGGTCGAGACGCGCAAGGGCGCGCTGGATGAGGATGATCTGATCGAGGCGCTCAAGGGCGTGCACGTCCTGGGAATCCGATCCAAGACCCAGGTCAGTGAGCGCGTGCTGGCAAATGCCGATCGGCTGATGGCGGTCGCTGCGTTCTGCATCGGTACCAACCAGATCGATCTGGACGCCTGTGCCGCCCAGGGCGTGGCCGTCTTCAACGCCCCATATTCGAACACGCGTTCTGTGGTCGAACTGGCGATTGGCCTGACGATCACCCTGATGCGGGATGTCGCGGACAAGTCGGCCGCCATGCACAAGGGCCAGTGGAACAAGTCCGCGGACGGCTCCCGGGAACTGCGGGGCAAGACGCTCGGCATTGTGGGCTACGGGGCGATCGGGTCCCAGTTGTCGGTTCTGGCCGAGGCTCTGGGCATGCGGGTGATCTTCCATGATCTGTCCGAGCGCCTCGCCCTCGGAAATGCCCGCCGGATGCGCAGTCTTGATGCTCTTCTGGCGGAAAGCGACGTGGTCTCGCTTCATGTTGACGGCCGCAGGGAGAACGAGAACCTGATCGGTGCGCCTCAGTTGTCGCGCATGAAGACCGGAACACTGTTGCTCAACCTGTCGCGCGGCCATGTCGTGGACATTGGTGCCCTGACCCAGGCGATCGGGTCCGGGCGCATCGGCGGCGCAGCCCTCGATGTTTTCCCGGAGGAGCCCCGCACCAACGCTGATCCGTTCGACAGCCCGCTGATGGGGTTGAAGAACGTTGTCCTGACTCCCCACATCGGCGGCTCCACCGAAGAGGCGCAAGAGGCCATTGCCGAGTTCGCGGCAGACCGGCTGCTGGGATATCTCAACCGTGGCGATACGACCTTCTGTGTGAACCTGCCCAACGTTCAGCTTGCGGACGTGTCAGGCGGGCACCGGATACTGCACATCCACCGCAACCAGCCCGGAGTGCTCGCCGAATTGAACCGCGAACTGACGACCGCCGGCCTCAACATTCTCGGCCAGCATCTGAAGACTGACGAGCGCACGGGATATGTCATCACCGATGTCGACCACGGCTACGCGCCGGAAGCCCTCAGGGCACTGAAAACTGTTGCAGGAACGCTGCGCTTCAGGCTCCTCCACTAGAAGCTGACGCGACGGCATCTTGCGCGTCCGGAAAACGGGCGCACACTGGTTTCCAACGGTTCCGACAGGAGAGCCGATTGGGAGGATTCATATGTCTCGTTATCTTCGCGGAGCGGCGCTTGCCGTTCTGACGCTTGCCGCCACGTCTGCACTGGCTACTGCGGCCAGTGCCCAGAGCTACAGCCGTCTCGTCGTGTTCGGCGACAGCCTGAGCGACAATGGCAATCTTTTCATTGCATCGGGCGGTACACAACCCGCCTCACCTCCCTTCTTCCAGGGCCGATTTTCGTCAGGTCCGGTCTTCACCGAACTGCTTGGGTTCAACACCGCCAATTTCACAGGCTCCGTAACCGGCAGCATCAACTACGCTTACGGCGGCGCGCGGACGGACTCGTCAGCCTTCCCGCCAGGCATGCGCAATCAACTGGCCGCATATCTCGGCAGGGGCGGCGTCTTCGGACGGGGTGATCTGGTCAGCATCCTCGGGGGAGCAAACAACCTGTTCCAGGGCCTGCCGGTTGCCGGTGCAACCAGCAACCCGACAGGAGCCATCACCCCTGTCGCGCTCAGCGCCGCGAGCGATATCAACTTCCTGGTGAACAGCGTTGCCGGAGCCGGTGCGGGGACCATCCTTGTCTCCAACCTGCCCAAGCTCAGTCTGACGCCCCAGTTCCGCAACACGGCGGCGGCACCTCTGGCGGATTTCGCTGCGGGCCAATTCAACTCCGCGCTGCTGGCCCAGGTCACCGCGACTGCCGCGACCCGGCCCGGTACCAACATCATCGTCATGGATCTGTTCAAGCTCGGTGACTCGATCGCGGCCAACCCCGGAGCCTTCGGGATCACCAACGTCACGGATGCCTGCTTCAACGGTGTGACGCTGTGTGCCAGTTCTGCCGGGTTCTTCTACTTCGACGGCGTTCACCCGACCGCCCTTGGTCACCGTTTGCTGGCTCAGACTGCAAACGACTACCTCTACTATGGTGACATCGGGGCCCAGTCAGCCCTGCTGGGCGAAACCGCCTTCCGCCATCGCGAAGACTCACTGGACGCGTCCAGCGAGGCCCTGTCCGGTCGCGCTGCGTGGGAAGAAGGCACGGCTATCGTGCTCCGCAGCCAGTACGACCAGACCGACACTGACGCCCGGGGCACTGTCCGCGATGCGGAATCGACCGGCTATGCCGCCTCGATCGGTATCGAGCACAGTCCTTCGGCCAGCTGGCGGGTCGGCGCGAGCGGCAGCTATCGCAATGCTGACGTCCAGAGCGGCACCCTCGGGTTCGATCTGGAAACGATAGCGTTCGACACCTATGCGGGCTGGCGCTCGAACAATGTGTTCGTCAACGCCGCGGCAGGGATCGCCAACGACCGTTACGACCGGATCGACCGCGTGACCTCTCTCCAGTCCGTCACCCATATCGCGGAGACCGAGGGCGTCAGCGTCGGCGCCCGCGCTCAGGCCGGCTTCTGGTTCGGGGGCGGAGAAGGGCTATCCATCTCGCCGCGTGCAGCCATCACCTGGGGCTCCAGCGAGGTCACCGGCTATATCGAACAGGGTATTGCAGCCCAGTACGACTATCGCGACCGGACCGTCGAGGCGATCACCGCCGAGGCGACCTTGCGCGCCGAGGGCGACTTCTCGGGCTTTGGCTTCTTCATCGAGGGCGGCTATCGCGACAGCCTCGACGACAGCTCTCAGGCTGTTCGTGTTGGCATCGCCGGCAACCCGGCCCAGGTGCTGTCGCGGACGGTCGACGAACCGTTCGGGGGACAGGTCCTCGCGTCCGCAGGCGTCAGCGGCGACTGGGGTCCGGTGCGTATCGATGTCGGCTATCATGGCCGCTATGGAGACCACGCCACCAGCCATATGGGTGGCGTAACCCTGCGACTGCCACTTCAGTAGCGGTCGCCCTACGGCCAATGAAAGGGCGCGGTGGCCTCGGCTGCCGCGCCCTTTTGCATGGGCTGGTGCGACGTCCTGCCACACCACGAGCCCCAAAGTCGCCGCATGACGGCTAGAAGGGACCGGGGTCCGTCGCCGCTCCCGCTGGTGTGCGTTTGTCTTCTCTGACGAACAGCGGATTCCCTCCGCTCGATGCAGCGCTTCTCTTCTGGATACATGACGCCTCGTCTCACACTCTTCCGCAGCCATCTGGTTCACTCGGCACAGTCTCTCGGCTTGATGGCGATTGCTGTTCTGGCCATGGCCGCCGCGCCCGTCTCGCCCGAGCCGGGCGGCTATATCGAGTCCGGTGCCGTTCCGACCGCCGTGCCTGTCGTTGCCGAGGTAGAAGAGGCTGGTCCCGTCTATCGCCAGATTGCCTTCGCGGAGCCGGTCAGAGGGTTTCCCGTCAACAGCAAGTTCGGCATGCGCCGACTGGGAGGTGAGCCCGAGGCCCGGGTGCACAAGGGCGTGGACATCGCGGCACCGTCGGGTACATCTGTCTTTGCTGCGACCGAGGGCCGGGTCTTGCGCACGGGGTATCAGCCTGACGGCTATGGCCGCTTCGTGGAGCTTGAACACCCCAACGGCATGACCACCCTCTATGCCCACCTCAGCCGGATCGACGTTGCTGGCGGCCAGGGCGTCACAGCGAGCCAGCGTATCGGACTGGTCGGCTCGACCGGCTTTTCCACGGGCCCTCATCTGCATTTCGAGGTTCGGCGCGATGGCAACCAGATCAATCCTTCGAGGGTCACCGGGCGCACCTTCGCCGTGAAGATAGATCTCCCGCTGGGCTGATCCCGCATTACACGAAATACAGTTTTGCACACTCTGACACCTTGCTAGGCTCATCGGCACGCAGGGCAGGGGTAGCGAACATGACGGCGGCATTGACGCTCGAGAGCGTCAGCAAACGATACGGCGACTTCCAGGCTGTGCGCGAGCTCAGCTTTCAGGTCGAGAAGGGCCAGATCTGCGGCTTTCTTGGCCCCAATGGAGCGGGCAAGACATCGACCCTGCGCATGATCCTTGGGCTCCAGGCCGTCACCACGGGCCGCATCGATATTCTCGGGGCCGATGATGGCCGCAAGGTCCGCGACCGGATCGGCTTCCTCCCGGAAGAGCGCGGCCTCTACAAGAAGATGACCCCGATCGACGCCATCGCCTTCTTCGGAGCCCTCAAGGGCCTGCCACAGGCCGAGGGCCGCAAACGGGCCCGGGACCTGCTGGAGCAGCAGGGTCTGGGTGCCTCTCGCAACAAGAAGATGAAGGAGCTGTCCAAGGGGATGGCCCAGAAGGTCCAGTTGATCGCAGCGGTCGTGCACAGGCCCGAATTCGTGATCCTCGACGAGCCGTTCAGCGGCCTCGATCCCGTCAATCAGCAAGGGCTGGAGGCGATGATCCGTGGGTTGGCCGCCGATGGCGCGACCGTTTTGTTCTCGACCCATGTGATGCAGCACGCAGAGCGCCTGTGCGACAAGGTCGTTCTGCTGGCGCGAGGCCGGAAGGCCTTCGAAGGCACCGTGACCGAAGCACGCGCGACCTCACCCCGCTTGCTCGAACTCGAGGGCGAGATTTCTTCAGCGGCCGTTGCTGCCTTGCCCGGGGTCTCCTCGGTGGACCACACAGGAGGTGACGAGGCCGGCGTCCGTATCCTCAAGGCGACTCTGGCCCCCGGTGCGGGCGGCCAGGAGGCGTTGAAGGCAGCCTTCCTCGGCGGTCTGGACGTCCGTCGCTTCGAACTGCGCGAGCCCAGCCTGCATGACGCCTTCATTGGCCTGACGGGGGATCACCCGGATCAGGACACCTCCACCAAGGCTCTTGAGGCCGCGCAATGAACCGTATTCTGCTGATCGCCCGTCGCGAGTTCATGGCCTATGCCAAGACCGTCGGCTTCTGGCTGTCCTTGCTGGCCTTTCCGATATTTGCGGTCCTCGGTGGAGCCTTGCCGATCCTGATGCAGACCAGCCAGCCGATCCGGCAGGTGGTCCTGATCGAGGAGGGCCCTGCGGCGGCCGGACTAGCAGCTGCCGTGCAGGATTCCTTTGCCCGCGACAGGGAGCGGAGGCTGGAAAATCGTCGCGAAGCGCAGGAGGCTGCGGAGAAGGCGGCAGGGTCTGCCGGCGGTACAGCAGCCAGTGAGGCCCTGAACCGCATCGGCGGCCCGAGGATGCAGTTTGTTGAGGTGCCATCCGATCTGGCGACGACCCCATCCGGGGAGCCCCGCGAGGCCCTGGCCCGCAGATATCTGGGTGACGAGGTGCCGGAGGCCCAGCAACTGGACGCCGTCGTCTTTCTGACCCGGGGCGAAGACGCGCCGTCCGCCCGTGTCTGGACCCGCCGTGCAACCGATGATGCCGTAGAGGATGTCGTCCGCGCGGCACTGCGTGATGCCCACCGTCGAGATGTGTTCCAGACGGCGGGCATTGATTCTTCCGTCGTCAGCGCGATGGAGGCATTCCGACCCGAAATCACGGCACTGTCTCCCCAGTCAGCGAGCGGAGGAGAGGTGTCCTTCCGCGATCGCCTGCCGGGCATTGTCGGACTGGCCTCCGGCTTCCTGCTGTGGTCGCTGGTCATCACGGGGGCCTCGATCCTGCTGAACAGCGTGATGGAGGAGAAGTCGAACAAGATCCTCGAGGTGCTGCTTTCGTCCGCATCCGCGACGGAAATGATGACGGGCAAGGTGCTGGGCGTGGCCATGCTGACCGGCACTGTCATGCTCGTGTGGGGGGGAATCGGGGCGTTTGGCCTGCTTACCTCCTTCCCCCAGACCGCCGTGGATATCGGCGCGGTTCTTATGGACGGGGGGCTGATCTTCTATTTCCTCGCCTATGCGGTGGGCGGATACCTGATGTACGCGGTGCTGTTTGCGGCGATCGGGGCATTCTGCGAGACGCCGCGGGATGCCCAGACCCTGATGGGACCGATCATGATGATCCTGGTGGTGCCGATCCTCGTCATGCAGATGGCGTTGCAGACGCCGGACGCAGCGGTGGTTCGGATCCTGTCCTGGGTGCCGTTCTTCACACCCTTCCTGATGAGCGCAAGAGCACCGTCAGAGCCGCCGATGTTCGAGATCGTCGGCACGATGGTCGGGATGTTTGCCTTTACCCTGCTGATGATCTGGCTGGCGGGGCGCGCCTTCAGGGCCGGGGCCCTGTCCGATGTGAAGCTCAGCTGGAAGAGCTTCGCCAGCGCGATGCGAGGCGGGTCGTGATCCCGGGCTCACCCGCATACTAGCCAAGAAAAAGGCCGCCCCGGTTTCCCGGGGCGGCCTTTAAATCTTCAGGGCCTGATCGACTTCAGACGCGCGGAACGCGCGGCTTGGGAGGCGGCAGCAGACCTTCGCGCTGGGCGCGCTTGCGAGCCAGCTTGCGGGCGCGACGAACGGCTTCAGCCTTCTGGCGGGCACGCTTTTCCGAGGGCTTCTCGAAATGCACGTGGCGCTTCATTTCACGGAAGCTGCCTTCACGCTGCATCTTCTTCTTCAGGGCTTTGAGCGCCTGATCGACATTGTTGTCGCGGACAAAAATCTGAACCAGGGGTATCTCTCCTTTGGCCGCCCGCCGCGCACCCTCTCAGGGCAGTCGGGCAGACAAATAAACACGTTCCTCTCGGCCTGATCCCCGGATGAATGCGGGGGGGTCGCGAGGTGAAGGCGGGCTGATACACGAGCCACACCGTCCTGTCCAGATCGTCGCGGCGGTTCGTGAAGGGTCGCAGAGCAGGTTTTTCGGGCTTATCCTGTGTCCATGACCGACGCGCCACACCTGTCCAATACCGCCGAACCGGACTGGGCCGACCGCATGGAACAGACCGTGCTGGACGCCGCCATCGCTCGCGCACCCCGGCTGGGCTGGAACCGCCGCATGGTTCGCTCGGCCTGCGAAGCCAGCGGCCTGTCCGAGGGCGACGAGGAACTGCTGTTCCCGAACGGTGCCCGTGATCTCGCGGCCCTTTTGTCGCGACGTCATGATGCCCGGGCGCTTTCGGCCCTTGAACAGACCCCGGCCGCCTCGCTGAAGATGCGCGAGCGAATCTCCGTGTCGGTCTCGGCGAGGATGGAGGCGGGGGCTGCCGATCTTGCGGCGACGAAACGCTGCGCTGCCTTCCTGGCCCTGCCGACCAATGCCGACCTGGGGCTGTCACTGGCCTGGGAGACAGCCGACCACCTGTGGCACTGGGCGGGAGACACGGCGACCGACTGGAACCACTATTCCAAGCGAACGATCCTGTCGGGCATCCTGATCCCGGCCCTGACGATGCGATGGTTCGACGGACGTGAGAAGGCCGAGGCCTTCGTCTCCGCACGGATCGACAACGTCATGGCCTTCGAGAAATGGAAGGCAGGCAAGGATTTTGAAAAGCCGATCCGGCGATTGACCGACATCCTTTCACGTCTAAGGTATGGGGAACGCGAGAAGGCCCCCCGTGATGTCGCCTGATCCAGAGACTGGTTCCAGACCTTACTCGCCCCGTGGCATCTGGGCCGCAAGCCTTGGCATCACGAGCATGGCAGTCGCTGCGCTACTTGGCTTCGCCTTCCTCAGCACCGACGACTGCACAACCGTCACGATCACGTCTGTAGACGGTTCGCAAACCATCAGCCGGACCTGTACCTGAGGTCAGACCGGACGGACCCGGTGCAGATGCGCCCTGTTGCGGCCTCGTCTGGCTTCGGTCTTTCCGAAGAGATGGTCCCTGACTTACGGGTCGGCTGACAGCGAGGCTAGTTGATCCTCATCGCCGCGTCAGCGCGGTTCTCGGCCAGGGCGCGTGCTTTGCCGCTGGACGCACCAAGCGCGTAGGCGGTCAAAAATGCTGCAGCGATCATCAACACGATATTCAGTGCGATCCGCACCTGAAACTGGGCTCGCCCGTTCGTTCCCGCCAAAATGGTCTGTCTAGATCGCCATATCTCGAAGAGTGAAATCGCGCTGACGAGCCAGATCAGGCCGATGGACATCCAGACGATGTTGCTCATGGCTGTAACTTAGACACGCTCAGCGGATTCCAGCAACCGTCTAGAGAGGGCGTACCCGGTTAAGATGCGCCATCTTGCGGCCCGGCCGGGCTTCGGTCTTGCCATAGAGATGGAGCCTGACGTCCGGGTCGGCTGACAACGCGGTCCACTGATCGATCTCGTCGCCCAGCAGGTTCGTCATCTCGACGTGAGCATGGGCGGCCGTCGCGCCCAGAGGCCAGCCGGCGATGGCGCGGATATGCTGTTCGAACTGGTCGCAGCCACAACCGTCCTGGGTCCAGTGGCCGGTGTTGTGGACCCGGGGCGCGATCTCGTTGACCAGAAGCCGACCAGGCTGCCCGTCCTGGCCCGGGATGTCGAAGAGCTCCACGCCCAGCACCCCGACATAGTCCAGCCCGTCGAGAATGGCCTCGGCAATCTCGCGGGCGCGGACGTCGGTCGCCGAATCGGTGACAGCCGGGGCGAGGGTGGTCTTCAGCACCCCCTTTGCGTGGGTATTCTCGCCCAGCGGATAGACGGCGATCTCTCCCGACTGGTTGCGTGCGGCGATGATCGAAAGCTCGCGGGTGAAGGCGGCGCGGGCTTCCAGAATGGCCGGACGACCCGCGATGGCCTCGAACGCGGCCTCGGCCTCGGCCTCTCCGCGGATCCAGACCTGTCCCTTGCCGTCGTAGCCTTCTCGCCGCGTCTTCAGCAGGCAGGGCGTGCCCAGGTGTGCAATGGCGGCCCTGAGGTCTGCCAGCGTGTCCACGGGGACGAAATCGACGGTGGTGGCCCCCACGGCATTCAGGAAGGTCTTTTCGTCGACCCGGTCCTGCGCCACGGCCAGGGCGGTTGGTCCCGGTGCCACAAGCGCACCGGCCTCGGCCAGGCGCTCGATCGAGGCGGCGGGAACGTTCTCGAACTCGAAGGTCACGACATCACAGACCCGGCCAAGGACGGTCAGGGCCGTGGGATCATCGTATTCCGCCACGATCTGACCGCGCGAGACTCGACCGGCCGGGCTGTTCTCCTCCGGATCAAGGATGACGACGTCGAAACCCAGTCGGGAGGCAGCCTGGCTCAGCATCCGGCCCAGCTGGCCACCGCCGAGGATGCCGATGGTCGAACCGGGAGGAAGCGGCAGCGTCGGCAAGCTCAGTCCTCGACGGTTTCGTGGACGGCCTCGGTCTGGGCCTCGCGAAAGGCTGCCAGCCGTCCGGCCAGGGTCTCGTCCGACAGGGCCAGGATCTGGGCTGCCAGAATACCCGCATTCTTGGCCCCGGCCTCGCCGATGGCCAGTGTAGCGACCGGGATGCCGCCCGGCATCTGCACGATCGACAGGAGTGAATCGAGGCCACTCAGCGCCTTGGACTGAACCGGGACGCCCAGAACCGGCAGGTCGGTCATGGACGCGGCCATGCCCGGCAGATGGGCGGCCCCGCCTGCGCCTGCGATCACGACCTTGAAACCGGCCTCCCTGGCCCCGTAGGCAAAGTCGTACAGGCGCTGCGGCGTGCGGTGGGCCGAGACCACCTTCGCCTCCCAGGCCACGCCGAGCCGGTCCAGCATGTCGGCCGCGTGCTTCATCGTCGGCCAGTCGGATCGACTGCCCATGATGATCGCCACGGTGGGCGAAATCTGCGGAGGAAGGACCGTCGCCATCAGCGTCGCCTTTCGCGGGAAAGCGGCGCGATACAGCACGCGCGTTGCGCCCGCAACAGACGGCGTTAGCATATGACTAATCGCGCTGGATTGAGTCGCGGTCCATCCGGAGCCGTTCCCACCTGTGACCGACCTGGCCACTCTCGATCTGCATGCCGAGCTCGAGCGTCTGCGCGCCGAGATCGAGGTCCTGCGCCAACGCGCCGAGGCAGCAGAAGCGGCGGCTGATCACGACGTCCTGACCCCGGCGCTGAACCGTCGCGGGTTCGTCCAGGCGCTGAACCGGACCATGGCCTTCTGCACCCGTTACGGGTCCGAAGCCGTGCTGCTTTATCTGGATCTGGACGGGTTCAAGAGTGTCAACGATACGCTCGGCCACGCCGCCGGAGATGCGGCCCTGATCCATGTCGCCGAACTTTTGATGGCCAATGTCCGCGAGAGCGATGCCGTGGGACGTCTGGGCGGCGACGAGTTCGGACTGGTCATGCTCAATGCCGGGCTCGAAGCGGGGCGGGAAAAGGCCCGGAGACTGGCTGAGACGCTTGAGCGTGACGGATTTATCTGGGACGGCGCGACCGCGAAACTGGGCGGGTCCTTCGGCATCCGTGTCTGGAGTGGCCAGATAGACGCCGAGGCCTGGATGGCTGAAGCCGATGCCGCGATGTGGGTACGCAAACGGGGGCGCTGACGCCCGTCAGGCAATGATGTCGGGCAGCAACTGGTCCTCGAACTTCACGATCTCGTCGCGGAGGACCAGCTTCTTGCGCTTGAGCCGGGCGATCAGCAGTTGGTCGGGGATCGGCATATGGCTGAGCGCCTCGATCGAGGCTTCCAGATCCGCATGCTCGACCCGCAGCAGCTTGAGCTGCGCCTGAAGGGCGATCTCTTCATCGGTCAGAATTGGCTGGTCGTCGTTCATGGTCGGCCCCGGACGCGCGGTCCCTATAGCTCAGCTGGCCTCAGGCCGGAAGCCGTTCGGCAAGCGCGGTCAGCGCGGGGCGCGGCACGACGCGGGACCACAGGCGCGCCGTTTCGACCAGACCGTCGATCGCCGGTCTCGGCTCGCCATCGGCGGGCGGCGTAATGAGTTCGAGGGCAGCGAGCAGATGCTTTTCCGCCTCCAGCTCGACAGCCTTGATCCGGTCCCTGACCAGTTCACGGGCAAGGTCGCCCATGTCGGGAATGGGGCTCTTGATGGCCCGGCGGATGGCGCGCAACGGTACGATGGTGGTGTCTGTCCAGGCCCGTGCCGTGTCGCAGGCAGCCTCGAGCGTATCAGCATCCGGATATCGGCCGGTCCTGGCGATCCAGGCGGCCCACAGCAGCAGGGGCACGTTCTGACCGGCGTCGTCCTGAAGGTGTAGGCAGGCCTCGGACACGCCGGGTGCCGCATAGACCTGAGAAGACCAATCCCACAGGCTCTTCATGCTGCGTCCCCCTTCGCGGTCGAACCCTTCATACCCCCCCACCGCCTGACGGCCGACCAGTCGAGGCCGAAGGCGTCGAGGGCCCGTCCCACTGACTGGTCGACCATGTCATCGATCGACTTGGGCCGCGAGTAGAAGGCGGGCAGGGGCGGGGCGATGGTGGCCCCCATCTCGGCCAGCGCCGTCATCGTGCGCAGATGTCCAAGGTGGAATGGCGTCTCGCGCACCATCAGTACCAGCGGCCGGCGTTCCTTCAGCACCACGTCTGCAGCCCGGGTCAGCAGGGTGGAGGTCACGCCGGTTGCGATCTCGCTCATCGTCTTGACCGAGCAGGGTGCGACGATCATGCCCAGGGTGCGGAACGAGCCCGAGGCGATGGTGGCCCCGACATCAGCCAGTTTGTGCACAACCGACGCCCGTCCGGTCAGATCGTCCGGCGTAAGATCGGTTTCCTGAGAGAGAGTCAGCAGGGCAGCGCGGGTCACAACCAGATGACTTTCGACGTTAAGGTCGTTTAGCGCATCGAGGACACGCACACCGTAGATCACCCCGGAAGCCCCCGAAATTCCTACCACAATCCGTGGCTTGAGGGTGGGTATGGCTCCGTTCACATGATCGTCCATATTGGGGGTCAGGGTCAGATGGTCCGGGCTGGTCGGTGATCACTGAAATGTGATTCTACAGTCGGTCAGGCCGGGCGCTCTCTACATTCGTCCGTTAGACATGGAGGCGCAAGCCATGACCATCGAAGCCCGAATCCGCGAACTGGGAAACCGCCACCGCCAGCTGGACACCGTGATCCAGCGGGAGGTGAACCGACCATCCGTG
Organism: Alphaproteobacteria bacterium; assembly: GCA_003241825.1. Lineage (GTDB taxonomy): Bacteria > Pseudomonadota > Alphaproteobacteria > Caulobacterales > Caulobacteraceae > Brevundimonas. The sequence goes on along the minus strand of QBLX01000001.1, from coordinate 76,614 downwards.
GACCCGCTTCAAGTCAGGGAGCTTAAGCGGCGAAAGCTTCGCCTCAAGGAAGAGATCACCAGTCTCGAGAGCCGCGCAAACTAGCGGTTCCAGATCGAAACCAGACAGCCCCGGGATCGCTCCCGGGGCTGTTTTCTTATCAGTTTCCGGTGCCGAAGACCGAGGCGGCGGTGGGTTCCGCGCCGCGACGCTCGCGTTCTTCCGGCACGAACTCGGGCTCGACCGGGGTCTCGTCGACCGGCTGGATCGTGCCGCCGCTCTTTTTGAGGTCGTCCTTGTTCTTCTTGGCAGCGGCCTTGGCAACCAGGTCATCAAGCGCCAACTGGCCGACCAGACCAAGGGTCACCGGATCGACCGGCTTGATCTGAGGGCTGTTCCAATGAGTGCGGTTGCGCACGCTCTCGATGGTCGACTTGGTCGTCCCAAGGAGCTTGGCGATCTGGGCATCCGTGACTTCGGGGTGGTTCTTGACGAACCACATGATCGCGTCCGGGCGGTCCTGACGACGCGAAACCGGGGTATATTTGGGCGGTGCCTTGGTCACCTTCAACAGCTCGGCGTGGCGGCTGACGATCGCCTTGAGGCGATAGCTCTCGTCGGCCTGGGCCCTGTCCAGCTCTTCGCGGGTCAACTGGCCGCCCGTGATCGGGTCGACGCCGCGGATATCGCGCGACACGTCTCCGTCGGCGATGCCGCGGACTTCAAGCGGATGAAGGCCACAGAAGTCAGCGATCTGGTCGAATGTCAGGGAGGTGTTGTCCACCATCCAGACCGCTGTGGCCTTGGGCATGAGGATGTCGGTCATGGGCGTTATTCCCGAAGAGTGATTTCAGCCCGGAACGGGGCGCTGGAAACGGCGGCGCCCGACCTTTCGGCCGGGCGCGATCTTGGACCTATAGTCCGCTTTGGCACAAAAGAAAACGATCCCCGACAACGCCGTACAGCCACGGTTCATGCAGGCTGGTAAACACTGGTCTTTCAGACGCACAATGAATGTGTGGGAGAGGGAGACACCGCCATGAAAACAATCATCGTTGCAACCGCCGGACTGGCCCTGATCGCGAGTCTGGCCAGTGTGCCTCAGTCGGCCGAAGCCCAGCAGCGCGGGGCGCCACGTGGCAGCTATCAGCAGAGCTGTACCGGAGCCTATGTGAACCAGGGTCGTCTCTATGCCGACTGCCGGGATACCCGCCGTAATGTGCGCGAGTCCTCGATCCAGCTGAACCGCTGCTCGGACAGCGACATCGGCAACGACAACGGGCTGCTGGTCTGCAGTGGCCAGCGCGGCGATTTCGAGGATGGAGGCCGTCCTGGCCGTCCCGACGGTGGCGGGCGGCCCGACTGGGGCAATGGCGGCGGTAACGGCGGTGGTTTCAACAATGGCCGCGACTCCATCACTGTCTACAGAGACGCGAATTTCCGGGGCCAGCAGGCTACTTTCCAGGGTGCTGTGCCCAACCTTTCCAGCACCGGCCTCAATGATGCCGTCAGTTCCATGACGTTCCGGGGCGAATGGGAAGCCTGCACAGACTCCAATTTCCGCGGCCGTTGCGAAGTGTTCCGGAATGATGTCCGCAACCTTGATCGGGCAGGCATGAACGACCGGATCTCGTCGCTCAGGCCTCTGCGCGGGCGCTACTGATCCAGCGTAAGAACGATCTTGCCGACGTGCTCGCCCGCTTCCAGTCGGAGGTGGGCGAGAGCGGCCTGTTCCAGCGGGAATGTAGCCTCGACCGGCGGCCGCACCAGACCGGACGCAACCCAGGGCCAGACGGTTTCGAGGACCGCCCGGGTCAGCCGGGCCTTCTCGTCGGCCGATCGACCCCGCAGGGTCGACCCGGTCAGTGTGATCCGCTTCATCATCACCCGGGCAAGGTCGATCTCTGACTTCGAGCCCGAGAGGGTTGCAATGACCACCCAGCGACCGAAGGGTTTTAGGGCCTCCAGGTTCAGGGCTGCATAGTCCGACCCGACCATGTCCAGGATCACATCGACCCCGCCTGCGTCCGCAATCCTTGCCGAAAGGTCGTCGCTCCGGGCGTCCAGGCTGATGTCGGCGCCCAGAGCCCGGGCGGCGGCTGTCTTCTCCAGCCCCCTTGAGGTCGCGATAACCCGCGCACCTGCCGCCTTTGCCATCTGGATGGCTGTCACGCCAATGCCGCTGGTTGCGCCATGAATCAGCAGGGTCTCGCCGCTTTTCAGGGCTCCTGCCTCAAACACATTGGTGAAGACCGTGAAGACGGTCTCGGGCAAGGCGGCGGCCTGTATGAACGTCATACCTTCTGGGATCGGCAGGACGTGTCGGGCATCGACGACTGCCAGTCCGGCATACCCCCCGCCCCCCAGCAGGGCACAGACCCGGTCTCCAACCTTCCAGTCGCGGACAT
>QBLX01000001.1:62915-74217 GCA_003241825.1 Alphaproteobacteria bacterium | reverse complement strand
CGCGGACATCGGCTCCGACCTGATCGATCTCGCCGGCAATCTCCAGGCCGAGGATTTCAGAAGCCCCAGGCGGTGCCGGATAGCGGCCCAGCCGCTGGAAGATATCGGGACGATTGACGCCTGCGGCACGCACGCGGATCCGCACCTGTCCCGCATCGGCCACGGGATCGGGGCGCTGGCCCGCAATCAACGCGTTCGCCGGACCCGAGCCGCCGGAAATCTCGATCACGCGCATTGTGGGCATTCCTTGCAAATTGGACTGTCGAGGCGTTGAGATAGGGACTGGAGCTGGCTCTGGCCACGACGGAGGCGATGATGACATTCGATGATCTGGACCCACGTCCCCAGCGTGGCGCTGCCCTGGCGGCGCTTGGCCGGGAAGACCTTGATCTTTATTCGGTCGAGGAACTGACCGAGCGGATTCTGGCGCTTGAAGCGGAGATTGCCCGCGATCGCGCGGCGATCGAGTCCAAGTCGGCAAAGAAGTCGGCGGCCGACGCCCTGTTCAATTTCGGGTGATAGAGCGTCTGTATCCCGCTTTTCGCCTGTCAGGGGCATGGCACAAGCGTTGCAGGTTGCTCGCTACGGGTACGCTTCTGCCCGGACGATATGGGCGAGTGGGCCAATCATGGCTATGAAGGACTTCATGACTGACGCGTTGACCCCGCCCGAGACAGCCCGCGCTCGCGAAATCCGCGATTTCGCGCGTTCGGCCCTGCTTGAGCGTACGTTTCAAGACGGCATGGAACTGGTCGAGGAGACGGCAGCCTACCTTGACGGCGACGGCCGCCGCGAATCGCGGTTGCTTTCCAGATCAGCGGCCCTCGCCTATGCCGCCGACAGCATGAAGCTGACCACACGCCTGATGCAGGTCGCGTCCTGGCTGCTGGTCCAGCGGGCCGTGCGCGAAGGGGACATGACGCCCGAGGCCGCTATGGACGACCGCTATCGTCTCTCCGAGCGTTCACTGGAGGCCGAGCCCAGTCACGCGGAACTTCCGATCGCATTGGTCGAGTACGCCGTACGCGCTGAAAAGCTGTTCGATCGCGTGCTGTATCTGGATCGCCGCATGTACCTCGAAGCGCCTGACGAGCCCGACATCAATCCAGTGCTCAGCCAGATGGGTCTGCTCGAGGCAGCCTTCCGGCTCTAGGCACGAGGGCTCAGATCACGCCCTCGATCAGTCCACGCGACTGGGCTTCCTGTGCTTTCAGATACTAGTTTGAAGGTGCCCGCCTCAGGACCTCGTCCATCGTCACGTCCGACCCCGGATCAGATTCTCGAAGCCTTCATTCTGGATGATGATGGAGTGTTCGAGCTCGTGAAGCATGGCCTCGGACCGAGGCCATGCATGTCGTGAGCGGACCAACGATCTGCAGCGTCTTGTCCATCTTTCGCGCGTGGATCATCAACCGGGTCCCGCGCGTCAGATAGCGGTTGTGGCGGGCAAAGAAGCTCATGAAGGTCGCACCGGCCGAGTAGATCGCCGCCTTGCCCAGAAAGACGATGCGGCGCTCCGGATGCAACTCGCTCTGGTACCGGATATCTTCGCCCATCAACCTGGCCACCTCCGGGTCGCCGCCCAGGGTCGACAGTTCGATCACGATCAGGCCTTCGGACGAGGCGCTGGCGCACTGGGTCCGAAAGCGGTCGTACATGGCGTAGTCGACTTCGCCGGTCAGACAGACACGTGGCGCGTCGAAATCGTGCGCATCGATTAGCGGCAGGTCGGTCTGGTCTGGTCGATGGTGGAACATGATCGGCTTCCCTCGGGACGCCGAAAGCGCAGACCGAGCGGATCCGGTTCCGTCAGACGTCCAGATCGGCCACAGCGAACTGGGCATTGTCCTGGATGAAGCGGAACCGGGCGTCGGCCTTCTTGCCCATCAGACGCTCGACCAGATCCTCGATCTCGTCCTCGCTCTCCGGCAGGGTGACCCGGGCCAGGGTCCGCTTTTTGGGATCCATGGTGGTCTCCTTGAGCTGGGAGGCCATCATCTCGCCCAGGCCCTTGAACCGCCCCAGCTCCACCTTCTTGCCCTTGAACGTCGTGCGCATCAGCTCCTCGCGATGCGCCTCGTCGCGAGCATAGTCGGACAGCGGCCCCGAACTCAGGCGATAGAGCGGGGGCAGAGCCATGAACAGCCGGCCCTGACGGATCACCTCGGGCATGGAGCGATAGAAGAAGGTGATCAGCAGGGCAGCAATATGGGCCCCGTCAACGTCGGCGTCCGTCATGATGACGATCCGTTCGTAGCGAAGCTGTTCGATATCGAACCGCGGACCAGGAGTAACGCCCAGCGCCAGGGTCAGGTCGCTGAGCTCGATATTGGCCCGCAGCTTGTCGGCCGTCGCGCTGGCGACGTTCAGGATCTTGCCGCGCAATGGCAGAATGGCCTGGGTGGTGCGGTCGCGGGCCTGTTTGGCCGAGCCACCGGCCGAGTCGCCTTCGACGATGAACAGCTCGGTTCCGTTGGCCGACTGGCGGCTGCAGTCGCTGAGCTTGCCGGGGAGGCGCAGCTTGCGTGTCGCGGCAGCCCGCTGGACTTCCTTGTCCTTGCGGCGGCGAAGCCGGTCCTCGGCCCGTTCGATGACGAAGCCCAGAAGGACATTGGCCTGCTTCGGATTTTCGGTCAGCCAGTGGTCCAGCGGATCGCGCATCAGGGCTTCCACGATCTTCTGCCCGTCTGGCGAGGACAACCGGTCCTTTGTCTGGCCCTGAAACTCCGGGTTCCGGATGAAGACAGATATGAGCGCACCAGCGTTGGCGATGACGTCCTCGGCCGTGATCTGCCCGGCCCGTTTCTCATTGGTCAGGTCACCATAGGACTTGAGACCCTTGACCAGGGCCGCCCGGAAGCCCGCCTCATGGGTTCCGCCGTCCGGTGTCGAGACCGTATTGCAGTAGGAGCTGACGAAACCATCGGCATCGCCGAATCCGATTGGCGACCAGGTCACGGCCCATTCCACCGCCCCGGCTTCGCTCTGACGCTCCACACGACCGGTGAAGGCCGGGGTTACCGTCTCGATCTCGCCAATCCGCTCCGACAGGGCGTCGGCCAGGCCGCCCGGAAAATGGAGTGTGGCCTGTGCGGGTGTAGCGTCGGTTATCCGGTCCGCGGCACAGGTCCAGTGGATCTGCACACCCCGGAAAAGATAGGCCTTTGACCGGGTCATGCGGAACAGGCGGGCTGGTTTGAAGGCCGCGCCGATCCCGAAGATCTCGGCGTCCGGATGGAAGCGGATCAGGGTGCCGCGCTTCTTCGACGCCCCAAGCTGCTCGATCGGCCCCTGCGGCAGACCCCGGCTGAACGACTGCTTCCATTCGAACCCGTCGCGCCAGACTGTGACGTCCAGTCTGTCCGACAGGGCATTGACGACAGAGACGCCAACCCCGTGCAGGCCGCCAGAGGTCTCATAGGCCTTGCCGGAAAATTTTCCGCCGGAATGCAGCACGGTCATGACCACCTCGAGCGCCGACTTGCCGGGGTGTTTGGGATGGGGATCGACTGGAATGCCGCGTCCATCGTCGCGGACGGACAGCACGCCGTCGGTGTCCAGATCGACCCAGATCGACTTGGCATGCTTGGCAACAGCCTCGTCCATCGCATTGTCGAGGACTTCGGCAAACAGATGGTGCAGCGCTCGCTCGTCCGTGCCGCCGATGTACATGCCAGGGCGCTTGCGGACCGGTTCCAGGCCCTCGAGCACCTCGATCGAGGACGCAGAATAGCTACCAGGAATGATCGTCGCCGACGGGGCTGCAGCCACACGGGCGGGCGCAACGGGCGGCGCTGCGGCCTGGGGCTTCAGTGCGGGTTCGGGCGCTGCCAGCCCAGGCGGCGTTGGTTCATCGTCAAAGGCGAAGAGGTCTGCGGGATTGCCCATGAACGTACTGTGCGGCGATTCGGGAGCCGGGTTGGTAGGCCTGTCGTGTGCGTCCCGCAAGATTGCGATGGATTGTCTTGACGCGGAGGGGTTCCGGCTCCGGTGCCACAGCCCTGGCCAGGATCGCCAGCAGCAGGGTCCACGGCAGATTCGATTGGTTCAGCAGCACACTTTCCGAAAGCGACAGCAGCAGAAAGACCACCAGATAAGCGATGCTGTAATAGCCCTCGCGCGCTCCTGCGACGGGGGTGCGGAACAAGGTGCCTATCGTTGCTACCGCGATCACGCCGCCGACGAGGATAGCGCCCGGCCAGCCCAGTTGCACCAGCAGGTCGATCCAGCCGTTGTGGGCACTGGGTACTGGCCATTGGGTTTCCTCGCGGATCATCAACGCTGGAATGGAGTCCCGTCCCCAGAAGGCACTGTAGCCGAAGCCGGTCCAGGGTTGCTGATCAACCATACGCATCAGAGCAGCCCAGATGTCGGTTCGTCCGGTCAGGGACGGGTCCTTGCCCAATGCCTGCAACACAAGTTCCCGATTGGTGATGAACAGATAGCTGGCCGAGGCCACCAGGATCACGCCAAGCCAGATACAGACGATGGCAAAGGCCGCTCCGCCCTTGCGCATTGCCCAAAGCGCCCCGACCCCGCCCAGACCGATGAACATGCAGAGCAAAGAGGTCTTTGACTGGGTCATGAGCATGAGGCCCGTGCACAGAGCGATCGTGAAGAGGGCGAGAGGATCAATCCGATCTCCGGCAGCAAGGACGGCAGCGGCGGCAATTCCTGTTGCGACCATGACGATCCCCATCTGGTTCTTCTCGTACCAGAGACCGCGCCAGAGCCCGAAATTCTCTGCCTGGTGAACACCGATCGCAGGAAAGGCGAACACCATGATCAGGCTTCCGATTCCCATGAGCAGCCCGCCCACCATAAGCAGGCGCGGCAGTTGGGCTCCACGAAACGCAGCCCCCAGATAGATCGAGAAGGCACCCGTGATCGCGAGGGCGATCACCCGTCTCTGTGTCACGACCGGATCGATGGACCAGTGTTTCGACGCGAAGGCATGCAGCACCATCAGGATCAGCATCAGGATGGCTGGCCAGACCCGAACCAGTCGCTCCCAGCGCCAGAGGCACAGGCCAGCGATGATGGCATAGACCGGCAGCCAGACCAGCCGGAGGACTGGCGTCTCTTCCTGCGTCGGTGCGAAGACCGGACCAATCAGGGCCTGCGTCAGCATCACCACGACAATCAGGGCTGCAACCTGTTCCCAAACGGGCGGTGCTGGTTCGCGTAGATCGGGTTCGGGGCGGGCGCGGTTCACGCCGTGCAGGTTGACGGATCGTGCTTAACGAAGGGTTCGACGATGAGTCGAACTCCCGGTCAGGCGACCTTCTCGACGAAGGTGTCGATAACCCGCTTCTCTCCCGCCTTTTCAAACTCGATCAGCAGCTTGTTGCCTTCGATGATCCGAACGTTGCCGTAGCCGAATTTCTGGTGGAACACGCGCTCGCCCTTGGCCCAGTTGCCGCCGGCCTTGGGGTCGGCAGTAGCTAACAGCCGGCCCTCGCCCTCGATCAGGGCCTTGCGAGCCGGGCGGTCGGTGGGGCTCTGTTTGGCAGTGTAGGCCTGGGCCCGTTGCCAGCCGGGAGAAGAGTAGCCACTGCCAAACACCGGCGTGTCGTCCCACCGGGACTTTGCTTCCTTCATGCCGGCGGACGCCCCGTAGTAGCCGGTGTCGCTCTCGGCTTCGACGTGGGTCATGGGCAGTTCATCCACGAAGCGGCTGGGGAGCTGGCTGGTCCAGCGGCCGTAAACCAGCCGGTTCGCAGCGAACGAGATTCGCGCATCCTGCTTCGCCCGGGTGACGCCGACATAGGCGAGGCGACGCTCTTCCTCGAGGCCCTTCTCGCCCTTTTCATCAATGCTCCGCTGGGAAGGAAAGACGCCTTCTTCCCATCCCGGCAGGAACACCAGCGGAAACTCCAGCCCCTTGGCGCCGTGCAGCGTCATGATCTGGACGGCATCGTCCCCCGCACCGCGGTCCAGATCCATGACCAGCGAGACGTGCTCGAGATAGGCCCAGAGCGTCTCGAACTGCTGCATCGCCTGTACCAGTTCCTTGAGGTTATCGAGACGCGTCTGGCCCGTGGTCCGGTCGGCCTTCTGCATGTCCGTGTAGCCGCTCTCCTCGAGGACGGTCTCGGTCAGCGACCAGTGGCGTGTGTCTGCCGCCAGTGCGCGCCAGCGGTCGAGATCGCGCACGAAGGTGGACAGGGCAGTGCGGGTGCGAGCCTGAAGCTCGTCCGAGGTGATCAGGTCGCGGACCGCTGTCATGGCCGAAACGCCATTTTGCCGCGCGATCTGTAAAATCTTCTGGACGCTGGTCTCGCCGATGCCCCGCTTGGGAACGTTGACGATCCGCTCGAAGGCCAGATCGTCATCCTCGGACTGGATCAGCCGGAGATAGGCATGTGCGTCGCGGATCTCGGCGCGCTCAAAGAAGCGGGGCCCACCGATGACGACATAGGGAATGGCCAGAAGGACGAACCGCTCCTCGAAGGCGCGCATCTGAAAAGATGCCCGAACCAGGACGGCCATATCCTTGTATTTCAACCCCGGTTCGCCGGCCTGAGGGCGGCGGGCGGTCTCGATTTCGTCGGCGATCAGGCGGCTTTCCGCCTCGCCATCCCAGACGCCGCGTACCCGGACCTTGTCTCCGCTGTTGTCCTCGGTCCACAGCGTCTTGCCCAGGCGGTCCTTGTTGGCAGAGATCAGAGCCGAGGCTGCGCCTAGGATATGGCTGGTTGAGCGATAGTTGCGCTCCAGCTTGACGATCTTCGCCCCGGGGAAATCCTTCTCGAAGCGAAGGATGTTGTCGACCTCCGCACCGCGCCAGCCATAGATCGACTGGTCGTCGTCGCCTACGCAGCAGACATTGCCGGTCGAGGACGACAGCAGCCTCAGCCAGAGGTACTGGGCCACGTTGGTATCCTGGTATTCGTCGACCAGAATATAGCGGAAGCGTAGCCGATATTCCTCAGCAAGATCTGCGTGTTTCGACAGGATTGTGAGATTGTGCAGCAGCAGATCACCAAAGTCGCAGGCGTTCAGGGTGGCCAGGCGTGACTGATAGGCAGCGTAAAGCGCGTGACCCTTGCCGTTGGCAAAATCCTCTGACGGCGGCAGCTTCTCCGGCGTCCAGCCGCGGTTTTTCCAGTGGTCGATCAGGCCGGCCAGAGACTTTGGAGTCCAGCGCTTGGTGTCGATGTTGGCCGCTTCGAGCAACTGCTTGAGCAGCCGCTCCTGATCGTCGGTGTCCAGGATGGTGAAGCTGGATTTCAGTCCAACCAGTTCGGCGTGGCGGCGAAGAATCTGCGCAGCGACCGAGTGAAACGTCCCCAGCCAGCGAAGGCCCTCAGCCGAGGGGCCGATCAGCGACGTGATCCGCTCGCGCATTTCGCGCGCAGCCTTGTTGGTGAAAGTGACGACCAGCAGTTCCCATGGACGCGCCCGGCCGGTGGCCAGAATGTGCGCCAGCCGGGTCGTCAGCACGCGCGTTTTTCCGGTGCCTGCGCCGGCGAGCACGAGAAGCGGGCCCTCGGTGGTCTCGACGGCCTCGCGCTGTTCGGGATTTAGCCCCGAAAGATAGTCAGGGGTGGCCTGCGCAACGCCACCCGGTCCGCGCGAGCGAGCGAGATCTGAAATGCGGGGCGCGGGCAGGGGATCAGACACTGGGACAGGCGCTCTCGGACGGCATGCGGAATCGGAGAACATATGTAGCACACGGGGGACGCCCAGGTGTGGCTGTCGCCACTCCTTTTCATCATCACGAACCTGTTGCGATCAGCTCTCACGGAACCGTGACCGGCGTGCGCCGTTTGGTCGCTATCGAGTAACGGACCCTGGAGGGGACCAAATGGCTGAGAATACAAACAGTAGCGGCGGAAACGCCGGACTGGCGTTCATTGTTGGCGGGCTTCTGGTCGTTGTGGCCGTGTTGGCATGGTTCATGTTCGGCCGGGGTGGCTCAGTCGACGACACGAAAGATATCAATGTTGACGTCGATTTGCCTGAGGTCTCCGCTCCTGCCGTTCCCGGCACGAACTGAGGAGATGGTGCATGACTGATCCCAACATGATCGCGCCAGAGCGCCCGACTGAGCGTCCGGCCGATGTGCATCACACTACGGTCAATGTGGCACCCGAAAAATCGGGGGGTGGGGGCGGAGCCGGCCTGGTTATCGGCGCGCTCGTCGTGATCGCCCTGATTATCGCGGCGGTGCTGTTCCTCAACAACGCTCCGACACAGGATCGCGGTGACACAAACCTCGACGTCAACATTGACGTGCCCACTCCGTCGATGCCGGACCTGCCGGATGCGCCAAAGATGCCCGAACTGCCGAGCCCCGTTCCGGCACAGTGACCGTGGCGACGATCGGTTACCGCAGGCGGTAGCTGATCGTCGCTACGACGCGAACCTTCTTGTTCAGCGACGAGCTCTCGCTGTCGACTTCGTCGCGAGAGAGGATTTCGAATGAGCCTTGGGTCGCCTGCCTGATCGGCCCCAGCGGCGCACCAGAGTCCTTGGCAAACTGCTCTGCACCGGTGCGCGCTGCTGCTGTGGCTTCCGCGATCATCGCCGGACGGACCGTATTCAGGCGAGTGAAGACATAGGTGGGACCCAGGAAATCCTGGAGCACGACACCCTGCCGGACCAGTTCGTTGAGTGCGCGCGTTGTTTTCTGGACTCTATCCACGTCAGTGGTCCGGACGATGACGGTCTGGGCGAGAATGAAGCGTGGGCCGCCTGTCTGGCTGGCGTATTCACGCGAGAGCGTGTCCGCGACAGACAGTTGTCCGAGATCGACGGCCTCCGCCGGATATCCCTCTGACGTCAGAAAGCGGCGCACGATGGCAAGATCCCCGTCGATGCTGGCCTGCACATCGGACAGTACGTCTCCCGACGCCGTGAATTTGAGAGGAAGGACGGCGAGATCAGCCTTGACCTCACGTTCCGCAACGCCACGAACTGTCACCGCGCGATCGCCAACGCGTGCGTTGACAACGCCCTGACCGATCAGGGCACCTGCCCCGATCAGGCCTGTTGCGAGAAGGCCGCCGAAGACTGCGGCGGGCAGGAGGCGGTTGTCAGACATCTCGTTCCCTGATCAGTGGATGCAGAATGATCCGGACCGACGGTCTGTCAATCGGGTGTCGAAGCTGCGGCCCATTCCAGTGCCAAGATGCGGCAGGCCGAAGCCAGCGGTCGTTGGCCTCGTGTCTGGTCGATCCAGACCATCAGACCGGCATGGCTGAGGCCGCGTTCTGCCGCGATCCGGTCGATTACTGACCAGAACTCCGGTTCCAGCGCCACGGACGTGGCGTGACCGGCAAGGACGACGGAGCGTTTTTTCAACATGTATGCAGGATAGCGCGCAGCGACTTCGGTCGCCATCCGCCGATGCATGATCAGTGTTCACCTGGTGACAAATCTGGCGTAGGTAGCGGTAACTGTCGGAGCCCACGATGACCGTCACTGCTGATTTTCAACGCGTGGAGCCGCAGCGCCTCAGGCCGTTGACGGCCCTCAGGGCGTTCCGAAAACTGATCGCCGACAAGGAAGACACCCGGCAGGTGTTCGAGATCATGCGGGCCCTTTCGGGTCGGTCGATCGGTCGCGGCTACAGCCGGATGCTGAAGACTGTGGAGGGCGGACGTCAGGCCTTCCTGCGCGAGGAATTGGCCCACCATCTTGATGACCCTGTCTGGCTGGCGCGCTTCGAGCCGGGGACGGTCGGTGCCACCTATCGCGAGTTCCGGAACGCCAGAGGTTTTACGGCGGAAGGGCTGGCTGACGAGGCGCGCAAGATCGGTGCACCGGTCGATGCGCAGCATCCGGTGGTTTGGTATTCGCGGCGGATACGCGACGTGCATGACATCTGGCACGTCCTCACAGGATACCAGACCGACGCCCTCGGTGAGGCCTGTGTGGTCTCGTTTTCCTATGCCCAGACCGGCAATCTGGGCTTCCTGGCTATAGGCTGGGGTGCGGCCCGCGAGATCCAGCGCGAAAACCACTCAATTCCAGCTCGGCGGGCCGTCTGGCAGGCATACCGGAACGGCCGGGCAGCGCGGTGGCTCCCCGGGCTGGATTACGAAGCGCTGTTTGACGAGCCGCTTGATCGGGCACGGGCACGCCTGGGGATCCGTCCGGCCAGCGTCTACCATTCTGTGCCTCGCGCTTCGCGGCTGGCCCTGAAGCTGGGTGCCGACTGAATCCAGGGCCGAATATCGCCTGGCTGCGATTGCGGTTGCAGCCCGAACGGTTCATCGGGAGCCTGCTTGAACCCCCTGCCGAAGATGAGCCTGCCTTGACCACCAGGATACCCTTTCGCCTGTCTCCGGGCATGCTGGCCCTTGGTGGTGTGGCGATCTGCGCCGTGATCTGGGGTACGACATGGTTCGCGATCACGCTCCAGTTGGGCACTGTCGATCCGGTGGCTTCGATCGTCTGGCGTTTCGGGCTGGCTGCGATCCTGCTGTTTCTCGGTTGTCTGGCCTTCCGGCAACCGCTCAGTCTGAACCGGCGGCAGCATCTGGCCGCCCTGTTTCAGGGCATCTTCGCCTTTTCGATCAGCTACAGCTTCACCTATGCAGCCGAGGGTCGGATCGCTTCGGCGGTCGTGGCTGTCATCTTTGCGTCGTTGGCGCTGATGAACCTGATCCTGTTCAGGATCGCGGCGCAGCAGAAGGCGTCCACGGGGGCATGGGTCGGGGCCTTGCTCGGCGTCATCGGCGTGGCGGTGCTTTCAGGGGCCGAGGCTCTGAAAGAGGGCGGGCTGGGCAGTGGTGCCGTCGCCGGCGTGGGCTTTGCCTTCTGCGCAGTGCTGGCGTCCGCCTTCGGCAACTTCTTTGCCTTCAGGGGCCAGGAGGCGGGTTCAGCAGTGATCCCGTCGACGGCCTGGGCCATGGCCTATGGCACCGGGCTTCTGGTCCTGTTCGGGCTGGCTACCGGTGTCGAGTGGGCGATCGAGCCGACGCCCGCCTATCTCGGTTCGCTGCTCTACCTGTCGGTATTCGGGTCCGTGATCGCGTTTGGACTGTATTTCACGATCGCCCGGGCCCGGGGTTATGCGCTGGCCAGTTACATTTCAGCCCTGACCCCACCGATCGCCATGGGCGTCTCGGTGCTGTTCGAAGGGGCCACGTTCGGCTGGGCTGCTCTTGCGGGGCTTGCACTGGTGCTGGCCGGGCAAGGGCTGCTGATCAAGGCTCCCAAGATCCAGTAGGGCGGATCAGGTCGAGCCGTCGGTGTCCGGACTGACGGGATCGGGCGTCCGATCATCGAGCCTGTGACCGTCGACCAAGCGGGTCGCGCGTTCGCGATCGACCCGCGCAGCCTCCTTTTC
>QBLX01000001.1:54361-62905 GCA_003241825.1 Alphaproteobacteria bacterium | reverse complement strand
CTGGTAAGGCCATGCAGCACACGATTCGATGCTGCGGCAGCGCGGGTTGCCGACTTGTCGCGTGCCTTGCGAGCCCGGTTCAGATTGATGATCCCGCTCATGGGCGCGGCCTAGACCTCGCCGCCACCACCGGACGCCACGATCTTGAATGTCGATTTGGCGCGGCGGTGATCCTGCAGACCCAGACGGTCCTTGACCTCCAGAAGGTCTGCACCTGCGGGTACGATCAGCAATGCCTTGGGATTAGCTGCGTTGACCGCGACGACTGCCCCCTTGGGGCAGATGTCGAAACAGCCCGTCTGGATGATAGCCAGCTCGGATTTCCGACCCTTCCTGACCTTCATGTATTTGCGCAGGGCCTTGCGCAGGCTAGTGTCTCCGTCGGGGCCGAAACCCTTGCCGTCGAGCTTCTTCGAGCATTTCTTGCAGACCAGAACGACGTCGCGCCATTCAGTCTTTGCGATCTTGATGGCCATGGTACCCAGATCGGTGAGTCGGCCGGGATGCGCAAGGTGCTTGCGTGCCAGTGTCGCACGGCCCCATCATCCAGACCTGACCGGAGATTGACCATGCGCCCGACCCTAGTAGCCCTCGCGATCGCCCTCACGCTTGGCACGGCCGGGACTGCGTCTGCACAGGACAGGATGGCCGAGGAGGTGCGAGCGGCGGCATCCGCCATCGCGCCCCAGGTCATCGCCTGGCGACGGGACCTGCACCAGAACCCGGAGCTGGGCTTTGCCGAGACCAGGACGGCAGCCTTCGTGGCAGAACGGCTGAGGGCTCTGGGGATGGAGGTGCGAACCGAGGTCGGCAAGACGGGTGTCGTCGGCATCCTGCGGGGCGGAGGAGGCGGCAGCCGGGTGGTGGCCCTTAGAGCTGACATGGATGCGCTGCCGGTGCTGGAGGCGACAGGACTGCCCTTTGCCTCGACCGCGACCGGGACCTACCAGGGTGCGACCGTGCCCGTTGCTCATGCCTGTGGTCATGATGCCCATGTCGCCATGTTGCTGGGGGCGGCCGAAGTTCTGGCGGGCATGAAGGACAAGCTGCCGGGCACAGTCGTATTCATCTTCCAGCCGGCCGAGGAGGGAGCGCCTCCCGGAGAACCCTTGGGCGGAGCGGCGCTGATGATCCAGGAAGGCGCGCTGGATAATCCGAAGGTCGAGGCGATCTTTGGCCTGCATGTCGTACCGGGAAAGCCGGGCACCATCTTCTATCGCCCCCAGGGGTTCATGGCGGCATCGGACCGGATCAACATCGTGCTGAAGGGCCGCCAGACCCATGGTGCCTGGCCCTGGCGCGGCATCGATGTCATTGCCGTGGCCGGGCAGGTCGTAGAGACCGTCAATACCCTGACGGCTCGCACCGTCGATCCGACCACGACACCGACGGTCTTCACCATCGCTACGATCAACGCTGGCGTGCGGTTCAACATCATTCCGGAGGAGGCTGTCCTGTCCGGGACCCTACGGACCTTCGACATCGCCCAGAGGGACGACCTGGTGAAGCGGGCCGAGGCCGCGATCGGCCATGTCGCAGAGGCCTACGGTGCCAGTTCCGAGTTCAGCATACGCCAGAACGCAGCCCTGGTATTCAATGATCCGGATCTGTCAGGATGGCTGGCTCCTGTGCTGGAGGAGGCCGCCGGTGCAGGCAATGTGAATCCGGCTTCGCCCCCAACGACGGTGGCCGAGGACTTCAGCTATTTTCAGGGCCGGATCCCGGGCGTCTTCTATCACCTGGGTGGGACGGCAGATGGCATTGACCCCGCGACTGCCCCGCCTAATCATTCGCCCGCGTTCGACGTTAATGAAGATGTGCTGGAACTCGGCGTCCGCGCCCACGCCATGAGTGCGATCCGCTTCCTCCAGCGGCCGGTCGCTTAAGTCCGGGTTAACCCTCCTGGTGAACGTTCCATCAAGCTTGACCATGCACCCTGTTGAGATGGGGTCGCGGGAGAAGCGGACGATGCGTGATTTGCCAGCAAAACTGCCAGTGCCGACCCTCGAGCGGCGCGGCAATCATTGGCGGGAAGCCATATTCTTCCTGATCGCCTTTGGAGCGATGTTCGGGGCAGCCATGCTTGGCTTCGATCTGCTGGCGACCCTCGTCTGATCCCTCAAAGCCGCCTCTAGGCTTCGCAGGCGAGATGCCTGTCCACCTGGCCTGTGAAATGTCTCCCATGTGAGAGTGTTGCTTTCAGTAGATGTCGCGCCGGCACCGCCCGCTTTCGCGTAAATCAGCAGTCCGCTCAGAGCCAAGGCATCGTATCAAGGCTTCATCCACGCCCGTCGACATGCCATTCCGGCTGCCACAGACAAGGATGACGGCACCGCGATTGATCCAGTCGTTCAGGGCGTGGACATTTTCCTCGACCAGCGCCTGAACGTAGCGTCCATCGGACGGGTCACGCGAGAAAGCCCTGTCGATGCGTGTCAGGGCGCCTGACGCCTCGGCGGTCTTGAGTTCGTCGTTCAGGAAGGCGTCATGAATGGATGAGCGTTCCCCGAACATCAGCCAGACTCCTCCGTGGGCCTTGCCTTGCCGGGCTCGCCAGTGCGCGCGCAGGCCGGCGATGCCTGTTCCGTTACCGATCAGGATGAGCGGCACATCATGCTCAGGGCCATGGAAGGCTGTGTTCGGGCGTATGCGCAGCCCGATCTCGCCTCCAAGGATCAGGTCTCGGGTGAGCCATGTCGAGCCCAGCCCTGTGGAACCGTCCGGGCCGACCCGTCGGCGGATGATGAATTCAGCACGTCCATCAGCCGGCAGAGACGCAATGGAGTAATCTCGGGCTGGTTCTGCGGGGTTCGGCAAGGCGATCTCGGCAATGTCTCCCGCCTTCCAGGCAGGGACAGGCCCGACGGGTTCGAAAGAGAGCCAGTATGCCTCTCCGCCTGGACTGCCCGGGTTCAGATGCTCGCGCTCAACCAGCCTCCATGGCTCGAACGGCCGTGGGGTCCAGTCGGAGTCGATTGTCTGGCCGGTCAGCTCGGAGATTTGCCTTTGCCAGTCACGGAGGCTGCCGGGATTGCCATTATCGACCTCGATCCTGCCGAACAGAGCCGTTGCTCCCGAGGCCTCTAGCCATCCGTCCAGCGCCCGCCCGAACCCGCAAAAGGCCCCATAGGATCGGTCTCCCAAAGCGAGCACGGCATAGGACAGGCCCGTCAGATCGGCTCCGGCTCTCATCTGTCGGCCCACGAAGCTCGCCAGGCTATCGGGAGCATCGCCTTCACCGGTGGTCGAGGCAATGACCAGCATGCGATGACTGGCCTTCAGATCAGCGGCAGTCAGGGTACCGAGGCCGACGACGCGGGCGGCAGTTCCGGCTTGTGAAAGAGTTTCTGCGGTTAACCAGGCGATTTGTTCGGCGAGACCGGTCTGGCTTGCGAAGGCGACGAGCACCGGATCCCGCCCGGCTGAGAGTCCGAGCGAGCGCGCAGAGTCGGAAGCCTTGCGTTGCCGAACGCCATGGATAACCGCGGCCACGATCAGCAGCCAGAGCATTACGGCCAGCCCAGCTGAGGCGAGGTGCCATGGATCCGTGGTCACGCCGCGTCGTCGGCCATCATGGCCAGGAAGGCGGGCGTCATCTTTTCGACCAGGCCGTCCACTGTGCGACTGACGAAATGGGCAGTCAGTTGCAGCGCTTCAGCATAGGTCAGACCGTCATCCGGTCCCATTACGGTCAGGGCTGTGGCCAGGGCGTCTGCCTGCCTCGCGCTGGTGTGGAAGACAGTGACGGACGTCACGCCATTTTCCACTGGCCGGCCGGTCCTGCCATTCAGGGTGTGAGGATACAGACGGTCTTCGTGAACAAACGCCCGGCGGTAGTCGCCGGAAGTCGCCACGGCGATGTCCACGAGCGCTGCAACAGTTCGGGGTATCTGCGATCCTGGCGGCTGTTCGATCTCAACCCACCAGGGCTGGGCGTCGGGCTTGACCCCCATGCCCCTCAGCTCACCCCCGATCTCGACCAGGTGAGAGTTGGCACCCAGGGTCATCAGGCGTTCGCTGACACGATCGACGGCGTGTCCCTTGGCGATGCCGGAAAAATCAAGGGCCAGGCCGCCAGGCTGGACGGCAGCCTGGCCAGCGCGGTGCAGTCTGAGCTTCTGCCAGCCCGACACTTCCAGAGCGAGG
Organism: Alphaproteobacteria bacterium; assembly: GCA_003241825.1. GTDB lineage: Bacteria > Pseudomonadota > Alphaproteobacteria > Caulobacterales > Caulobacteraceae > Brevundimonas. The sequence goes on along the minus strand of QBLX01000001.1, from coordinate 58,759 downwards.
CCGATCGCATCGGCCGTCGGCAGGTCGTCGCGCGGTCCGGGGGGGCCGAATCCCCAAAGGTCGACCAGTGCGCCCAGTGTCGGGTCAACGGCACCATCGGTATCGTCGGCGAGATCCATGCTGGCGACCAGAAGGCTCCAGAATTCATCACTCAGCGCCCAGGTCCCGGCTGGTGCCAGGTTGAAGCGACTGATTTCGCTGTCGGCTTCCCAAGGGCTGAACAGAGCCACAATGGAATCCAGCTCCAGCTGGATGGCCGCCTGCAGATCGGACTGTAGTGTGCCAGGGGCGGGAACAGCGCGGACTGACCACGTGGTGCCCATCGTCTCGCCGGTCAGAGACCAGACGAGATCGCTCGGGGGGCGTGACGGCGCGCGTTCCATTGGCGGGATCAGGACGCGGCTATCGATCCGATCGAGGCCCCCACTGATCATCGCGACCGGCGGCGGGGCTCCGCGAGAGCCGTGCCGGGTCAGGGAAGAACTTCCATGATCCCGGTGTACTGGATTTGCGAGGCCGGACGGGAGTCGGTGCCATCGGTCCTCTGCGAGGCATTGAGCCAGTACATTCCTGCATCGTTCCAGATGATCGAAAACGTCCCGTCACTGGCCGTCGTCACCGTGATGTCGTCCGGGTTGTCGCGATAGCGAGCTCCGCTCCTGGCGACTGTGATTTCCATCTCGGCTGCCGGTTGACCATCCTTCAGGAGCTTGAAGGTGGCTTCTTCCCCGACAACAAGGTCGGTGGGGTGGGTGATCGGCAGCAGTTCCAGGCCTCGCCCTGTCGGCACGAACACGGTTTCGCTTGGCTGACCCAGGGTGACGAAGGTTTCCATCCGGTTGGCATTGCTTGTCGCGCGAACATCGGTAGCCCCGGCCGGGATGGCAGACGGAAAGTCGGTTGCCGCTCCACGCCAGCGTTTGGTCTCGCCATTCAGGGCATAGCTGGCCGACATGCCGGAGGACACGCTGGCGATCTTGTAGGTCCCCGGCTGTGTAAGGTGGAGATCGAAGGTCGACCTGTACTGGCCTCGCATCATATTGGCGGGCGCAACCGTCGAACCGTCGGGTGCCGTGATCACGAGGTTGTCCATGCCGAGGGGGGCGTGGTCGGCGACGAAGACCTGGTTGGATGCTCCGGCATCGATGCTTATCCAGGCGTCTGTGCCGGACAAAGTGGTTGCCGATGGAAGCATCCACGCACGGTGGGCCTGCGCTGCGAACGGTGCAGCCAGCGCTGCGGTCAGGGCCAGAAGGGCGAGCGATCTTTTCATGGCTTGGGTTTCCTTAGCGGGTGACGGCGACAGATACGGTGCCGAGTTCAGCCGAGCCGGTCGCGCTGGTGCGGCCTGCGTTGCCGCCCCAGCGGAAAGGTACCCGGACCAGTTCGCGACCGCCCTGTTCTCGCGCGGCCTCGACCACGACATTGTACTGACCGGCAGGCAGGGTGCTCAGTCGAGCAGCCGGGATGCGGACGGTCTGGGTGCCGGGTGCCCGGGTCGCTCCTGAGACGCCATCCGCGGGCAGCGTCAGGGCACGGCCGTCCTTGCGCCACCAGGTGCGCATGTCCTTGAGCCAGTCCTTGCCCTCGCCCTCGCCACCGCGACCGGCTGCGACCTGGTACCAGACCGCGAGGGTGCGCACTGCGGTCTGATCGGGCTGCTCGATCCAGATCGCGACATAGGGCCGGTGATAGGCCGCAGTGTTTAACCGCGGGAGATCGACCGAGACCGACAGGTCCCCGGCCAGACCAGGTCCAGCAACCGCGCTCAGCAGGGCTGTCGAGACCAGGAGAGGAAATTTGCGCACGGGCGAACTCATCAGTGAATGAACAGAAGGACGATGACGAGGGGTACGACCACGCCCAGACCGAGCAGAGGCCAGGTGGACGGTCGCTGACGGGCGTGCATCCAGGTCAGGGCGAAACCCGTGATGGCAAACACCACGCAGGCGACAGCGAAGACGTCGATGAACCAGAACCAGACCGCACCTGTGTTGCGGCCCTTGTGCAGGTCGTTGAGATAGGCGACCCAGCCGCGCGTCGTGGTTTCACGAAGGACTTCACCGGTCCCACGGTCGAACGTCACCCAGCCATCTCCCCCGGGACGGGGAAGGGCGACGTAGATTTCGTCGGGCGACGTCTCGGTCGGGAGGCCGGCGATCCGGACGTCCAGAGCATCGGCTGCCCATCGTGCAACCGCGTCCGGAACGGGATCCGTGGTCTGTTCGGGCAGCGCCGCCAGACGAGCCAGCAAGGGTGAAGGCAGGACAGCCATCGTCTCATTGGTGACAGGCTCGGCCGAAATCTGGGCCGCGTGGTTCAGTGTGATCCCTGTGAAGGCGAACAGCATCAGCCCGATGAGGCTGATAGCCGCCGAGACCCAGTGCCAGCTGTGGAGCTGCTTCAACCAGAATGCGCGGGACGATTTTGCCTTAGAACGGACGGTAATCGGAGCGGAGATATCGGACACATTCGCTCAGTGCCCTAGATGCGATTGATTTGCAATAGACATAAATTGGTCAGGGAAATCAGGTCGCCGCAGGCGGTGTCCTTGCGTGCTCATTGAACCATTCAAGCGTGCGAACCCAGGCCTGTTTCGCTGTCACCTCGTTGTAGCGTTCCGGCGTGGCGTCGTTGAAGAAACCGTGGACTGAGTCCGGCCAGAGGTGACCTTCATGGCGGATGCCATGCTTCTGCAGCTCAGCGATCTGGGCCGGATAATCCGCCGCCAGCCTCGTATCGAGCGCGCCGTGATGTATCAGGATTGCGGCCTTGATATTGGGTACATCCGTGACAGGTGTCGCGGCGCCGTAGAAGGGTGCCGCCGCTGCGAGGTCTTCACCGAGAATACCCGCGAGCGCGTTCGACTGGGCACCGCCGAAACAAAAGCCTGTCGCCGCGATCCGGTCGTTGCAGTCCGGCCGGGCTTTCAGCCAACGAGCGGCGGCAACGAGGTCCTGGGTCATCCTTGCGCGATCGAGCGCGGCGAACAGCTGTCCGCCCTTGTAATCGTCACCGGGATAGCCTCCCACCGACGTCAGGGTGTCGGGGGCAAAGGCCATGAAATTCGCCAGGGCGAAGCGACGAGCGACGTCCTCGGTATGAGGGTTCAAGCCCCGGTTTTCGTGGATGACGATGACGCCTGGTAGCCGGGCGGGCGTGGCGCTGCGGGAATCGGCGCTGAACGGTCGGACGAGATATCCCCTGATGAAGCCGTGTCCGTCAGGTGATGGCAATGTGACATAGGAGGCGGTGATCCGCTCGTCGTCCTTCTGCACCTGCTGCCCGAGGGCGTAGTTCGGCATCAGGGCCTCGATGATGGCCGTGGCTGTCAGCCCCGCAGCGGCATAGCGGCCAACGCCCTGAACAAAGGCGCGACGTCCGATCTCGCCATGGATGAACCGCGTATAGAGGTCGACGGCGGGGGCCGGGATTTTCTTGCGGTCGTCAGCCATGGCGGTTTCCTGGTCTCATACGGCGTGCTGGCCACGCGCTATCGCTCTCAGGATTATCGAAACAATCCGGAGACGGCCAGAGGCCGATATCAGCCCCAGCGGTGGCGCACAGATCGGCTGGAAAGCGCCTCGAGGCTGTCGATAAAGGCCGCATGGGTTTCAAGGCCGTCCAGGGGGCCGGCCTGGATCGCAAGGTCTGCAGCCTCAGTCGACAAGGTGCGGACTTCCTCGACGCGGGTGGGGCCCAACTGCGCGAGTGCGCGAGCTCGCGATCTGATGAGCACCAGAGCTGCAGCGGGATACCGGTCTTCCAGCCGGGAAACCCAGAGGGGCACGGCGTCATTCAGGCCCCGGAAATGATCGGCACGGGCCATGACCATCGCAGCCGCTTCGCGAAGAGCCGGCCACTCCATCAGAAAAGCCAGACCCCGCGAAGCGTCGCTCCAGGCGGCCGCAAGGGCATGAGCCCGATCAATGGCCTCGACGTCATCGAAATCGGGGAGCCGGGCCACGAAGTCTCGCAGATGACGAGGATCAAGCGTCTGCGAAAAGGCCGTCCACCGCGCGGCTTGAGCTTCTTCGGATCGACCTTCGGCTTCGAGCACGGCGATCTCGGCTGTCTCCCAGCCCGGAGAGGGGAGGGGTACGGTCTCGGCAGCGCCCTTTCTAGAGGGCGGAATGGCCCGGGGGCGTGAGCGATCAAGCGCCGAGCGAGCGCTTTCCGCAAGACCGGCGGCTGCCAGCCGCTGTGCGATCTCGCCGCCGATTTCGGGCTTTAGCTGGTCTTCATCTGACCAGGTCCGGGCCCAGTTCGCGGGATCGCTGGCGCGGTCGGCCAGTTTCCGGATGACCAGAGCGCGCCGCCCGATCGGCCGGGAACGTCCGTCTGTCAGCAAGGACAGCATTCGCTCTGCGAGTGCGACGCTCATCGTCGGCGCGGCGC
>QBLX01000001.1:48246-54351 GCA_003241825.1 Alphaproteobacteria bacterium | reverse complement strand
CGGCTGGATCGGCCCATTCCGACAGTCTTGTCTCGACTGCTTCTGCCAGCACCGGAGCAGCAGCGTCCGGGCCGACGGCCGAAGCGACGTCTGCCAGGTTTTCGGAGGCTTCAAAAAACACCAGCGCCAGCTCGCCTTTCGGATCCTTCACCCGGCTGTCCAGACCCGGATAGAGATCGAACCAGGCTGTCAGGGTCCTGAGAGCGAGGGCGGGGTCGACCGGAGCCAGCCGATCGACAATCGCTCGCCGGTGGACTTCGAGGTCTGCAATCAGTTCGGGACGTTTTCGCCAGGACACGCGTGTGCGGCTGGCGGCGAGGGAGACCAGCCGCTTGTCGATCTCCAGTGCCAATTCAGCGGGACCAACCTCGGCTGCCAGTTCCAGCTTGAGACGGCGCTTGAGACCTGTATCGCCAACCGTAGCCTCGATCAGAAGTTCGGCCAGCCGGTCGGCACCCAGCGCAACGAGGTTGGTGGTCGAGAGCGACTTTCGAGCAATTGTCGAGCGTTTGGCCATATCTGCATCAACGCGGCAGAATCTCTGTCGTCAACAGGCACAAGGATCAGCCTTGCGACAGTCTCACCTGCCGACACCGACGCCGGACGATCGTCCGGACAGGCTCGGGTCAGGGCTTGTCGGGAGAGAGGGCGGCAATGCTCGTGGCGAGCTCGTGCTTCTTGAACGGTTTGACCAGGCGCGGCAGATCGGGTGCCACCCCTTCGACCTCTGCATATCCAGACACCAGCAGGACCGGTAATCCGGGGCGGATTTCCCGGATCTTCCGGGCAAGATCGGAGCCCGTCATGCCCGGCATGAGATGGTCGGTGACCACGAGATCGATCTCGACGCCGCTGGTTAACAGGCCAAAGGCGGCCTCGCCGGATGCGGCTTCCAACGTCCGGTATCCAAGGTCCTCGAGCATGTCGGCCGTGCTCAATCGGACCAGTTCCTCATCATCAACCAGCAGGGCTGTTCCCAGCCGCCCGGTAAGCTGTGCAGGCTGAGGGGGGCCGTGACGTTCGGGGCTCTCGTCCGTCTGGCGCAGCCAGAGCTCTACATTGGTGCCGAGGCCCGGCTGACTTCTGATGGCGATCGCCCCGCCGAGCTGTGACGCCAGACCGTGAACCATGGACAGCCCGAGCCCGGTTCCTTTTCCGACCCCCTTGGTGCTGAAGAAAGGTTCGACCGCACGGGCGAGGGTGTCTTCGTCCATGCCGACGCCACTGTCGGCAACCGAGATCTTGATGTAACGGCCGGGCTGAAGATCGGCGGGCAGGGGTGAAGATCCCTCTTCGATCGCGGCGGAGATGCGCAATGTGCCCCCGTCCGGCATGGCGTCGCGGGCGTTCACAGCCAGATTGAGCAGTGCCATTTCCAGCTGGTTCGGATCAGCCCGGGCAAAGGGAAGATCGGGGGGAACGTCCACCACGACCCTGATCTGCGGACCGGCTGTGCTGGATACGAGATCAGCCATCCCGCTCACGATTCCCGGAACATCGACGGCGACAGACTGCAGAGGCTGCCGCCGAGCGAAAGCGAGCAGGCGTTGCACCAGAACTTTCGCCCGGTCCGCTGACTGAACTGCCCCGTCAATGAGCCGCTGTTCGCGCTCGCCCCCCAGTCCCTTGCGCTGGAGCAGGTCGAGCGCACCCACGATAGGTGTCAGAAGATTGTTGAAATCATGCGCCACGCCCCCGGTCAGGTGACCCATGGCATCCATCTTCTGTGATTGCCGAAGCGCTTCCTCTGTCATGACCTGACGGGTGACGTTTCGGCTGGATCCGATGATCCTGAAGACCCGCCCCTTGTCGTCGTACATGGGGACAAGGCAGGTGTCCCAGTGCACTGGTTCGGGTCCGAGCCCGAGTTGCTCCCGATACTGATAGAGGGCACCCGTCCGGACAACGTGCTGATAGGACGCCTTGATTGGAGCAGCGAGTGTGTCCGGGAGAATTTCCGACAGGCGCCGCCCCCGAATATCCGCCAGCTTCAGCCCGACCTCAGCCTCGTGGGCCGGATTGACTTCCTCGATCACAAACTCGCCGTTCGGCTCCACGCCGATTACGAACAGAGCCTCCGGCGAGTTCTCGAAATAGGTCCGGTAAAGCTCGTCTGATTCCCGCCGCGCTTGCTCCGCCTCGGCGAGTCTTTCCTGTTCCCGCACCCTGTCCGTGACATCGGTCACGAACTGATAGGCGGCAATCTGAATGCCCTCTGCGTTCCGCAGGACGTCGAACTTCATTTCATAGACACGGCGCTCGCGCGCCGGGTCTCCGAACTCTCCGACTTCGGTGAACGCCTCGCCTGCCAGGGCGCGAGACCATATGCCGCGAACCTCCTCGACCAGATGAAGCTGGTGCTTGAACAGCTCGAGAAACGAGTCGCCGACGCGCGGTCGCACACCGTAGATGCGCTCGACCTCGTCGACCGCAGCCCTGTTGATGGCCAGCCAGCGGAAGTCCGGCCCCACGACCTGGACGAAGGCATCCGTTCCCTCGACAAGCTGGGCCAGCAATTGGCGCTCGGAAATCGCCGCAGAAACCCGGGCTTCCAGACTTTCGTTCGCCTCGCGAAGTGCCCGCTCCATCTCGCGACGGTCATCGATATCAAGGAGCGATCCGACATAGCCGAGAAACTCGCCGCTTTCCGAGAACCGGGCCGCTGCGGCATCGATGGCCCAACGATAGACACCATCTGCTCGCCGGATGCGGAACTCGACCTGATAGTCGCTGTGCTCTGCATTTGAAGCGACGAAGGCTCTGCCGGCTGCATCACGATCATCAGGGTGAACGGCATCCAGCCAGCCGTAACCCTCTCCGGCTCCCGGGGCCTGGCCGGTGAACTCGTACCAGCGCCTGTTCAGGTAGCTGCAATGGCCGGTAGGGGTTGTGACCCACATCATGACCGGTGAACTGTCCGCCAGACTCCGGAATCGCGTCTCGCTTTCGGAAAGCGCGACCTCAGCCAGCACCTGGCCGGTGGTTTCCGCAACGGCGCAGAACATGCCGGCAACCCTGCCGTCTTCACCGTAAACGGGCGAATAGCTGAAGGTGAACCAAGTCTGCTCCGGGAACCCCTTCCGATTCATGGTCAAAGGCAGATTTTCACTGAAGGTGGCCCGGCCATTCATTGCGGCCGTAACAAGCGGCGAAATGTCGGGCCAGATTTCTTCCCAGACATCCTTCAGCCGACCGCCGAGGGCCTGGGGGTGTTTGCTGCCAAGTATCTCGGCATAGGGCGAATTGTAGACGAAGCCGAGCTCATCACCCCAGGCGACGAACATCGGGAATTTTGAATGCAGAAGGAGGCCGACCACCGATCGAAGCGACGCGGACCAGGTAGAAGGGTGTCCAAGCGGCGACTGGGACCAGTCAAGATCTCGCAAGCTCGCACCGATCTGTCCGCCAGCCTCCAGAAAGTCGGTCAGTCCATCCGGGGGATCGATATCGGGCAATTATGGCTCCGGAGATCAGGGGGGCGACACTTGCCCATCTGCTAAAGTTGCGCTTGTCAAAAGGCGTTCCAGCGAATTGAAGCCACAACTTTGTGCGCCGTGTATCCGTGGCAGATCGACTCCTGCATATGAGGGTTTATGGTCACGCTTGCATACGGGAATCTGATCCCGGCGACATGACCTTGTTCCAGGACACGGGGCCGTTCGAGCCCTTGTGTTGTTTCGTCAGGAGAGACTTTGGCCCCGGATGGATTCCCGTTTCAGCCCGAGGCCAAGGCTTCGGCGAGCGGCATTCCTGCTGGCAAGGCTGCTCGTTTCGGGCCGCCCCCGGGGGCATGGTACCCTGTTGCCCGGGTCAAGGACATCACCGGAACGACACTCGTGCCGATCCTTGGCGAGCACGTAGTCCTGATGAGGGATGCTTCCGGCGTAATCGTGTCGGACAGCGTTGACTGGGGCGTGGAAACGCGGATCGGACTGGTCTGGCTTCGGCGCCTTTGTAGCCCCGAGACGGCCGTTCCGTCGATGATCGAGGACCAGGCCGGCATTCCGCAGTTTCCCATGATCGCGTGCTCCGAGATCGAGGTAGAGGCCGATTATGACCAGACCGTCCTCGGGCTTGTGGACCCTGCCCATGTCCCGATGGTCCATACGGCTTGGTGGTGGCGCTCGTCGCCGCGACGGCGAGTGAAGACCAAGGACTATATACCGACGCCCTTTGGATTCACGGCCACAGCTGCCGATGCCTTTGCATCGGCCCCCGCCTATGAACTGGCCGGACAGGACCGAAAGGTCACCATCGAGTTCCGGCTGCCATCGACACGCATCGAACGCGTGCAGGGTGGTCGGCTGCAGTTGCTGAATATCACGACGGTGACGCCCATTGAGCCGGGAAGGGTGATGCTCAGGAACGTCATTTACAGTTCGGTACGCCCGCTTCGATGGCTTTACCCTGCGCTCTCTGCGCTTGGTCGCGCCTTTCTGGAGCAGGACGCCGCGATTTTGCGACGTCTCGATTCCCACGCAAGCCTGCATCAGCCCCTGCTGTTCGTCGGAGAGCCAGATCAGCCCTCCGCCTGGTATTTCCAGTGCAAGATGGCGCTTGCCCGTGCCGGCGGCGATGCGGGTTCCTTCGTCAACCCCGTTCGGGCGACCAGTCTGAAGTGGCGAACCTAGCCACCCCATGACCGGGCCTGTGCCGTAACGGGCACGATACTGTTCCAGCGTGAAACACGACGAGGTGTCAGGGCTGAACGACACACACGCGTCTTCATCATGTTTGTTAGGACGCGATTTGAGGTGGCAAAATTATTGTTGAGAAATCAGTTATTTGTGACCCGGCCTCGGAGCTCCAGGGTTAATATCCTTGAAGTGTGAATAACGTGGTTCAACCGTTGCATCGGCCTTGATGTCCACTCCCGGACGATCAGGAGATCAACAATGACGCTTTCGAAACTCGCTATCGCCACCGCCGCGCTCACGCTCTGCGCCGGTGCCGCCAATGCCCAGTCGATCAACTCCAACCAGCAGAACAACGCCAACATCCGTGCAAAGCTGAATGCCATCGTGGAACACGTCGGCGGTGATGTGACGGCAACGGCCGCTGGCATTGGCAACAGCTTCACTGTCGACGGCGAAGGCGTTACCGGCGTGACCAACCGCCAGATCTTCTGGGGCGACGCGTCCTCGCTGCTGAACGCCAACGTCGAGAACGTCGTGGGCGATGTGTCGCTCACCTCGGCTGCCATTGCCAACTCGGCGACCATCAAGACCTCGCACTGGGGCGGTGACATCAGCAACACCCAGTTTGTCAACATTGACCCCACTGCGGTGCTGAATTCAGAGACCTACGACATCGGTGGTGAAGTCTCGGCTACGGCCGCTGCCCTGTCCAACTCTGCCACGATCAACTCCGAATTCTCGCGCGTTGGCTCCAACCAGCAGAATTTCGCCGCAGTGAATGCGATCGCCTCGGCAACCGCCGCCCGGGTCGCTGGCGATGTGACCCTGACCGCTGCCGCCATCGGCAACAGCCTGACCGTCACCGGCTTCTAAGAATGTCGGTGAAAAGGCCGACGTCAGCGAGCTGATGTCGGCCGCCATCGAGGCAACGGGCACCGCACGGATCAAGACCTGCGGTGCCCGAGGCCAGCTTCTGCAAACACTTTGGCGGTCCCGACGGGATCGACCTCGACACAGCGCGGGATCAAGAATGAAACGCAACCCCAAACGTCCACTGTCGCCCTGGGCCGCACCGATCGGGTGTGCGCTGACCCTGGCGCTGGCAGCGACATCTGCACAGGCCCAGTCAGCCGGTCAGTCAGCAGGCGCGGCCTCGATGGAGGCTGGCTACAAAAACTCGGGCCGGGTGGCGACACAGTCATTCAGCCCGGTCACCCGTGACGCGAATGGCAATCGCCTCGTCGTCAACGGCGCGATCGTCAATTCGCGCGAAAACGGGAATGTTTCCTATTCGAGCACCAGCAGCAACACCCTGTCCGGCGCCACCTATTTCGAGCGTGGCGCAGAGGCTCTGTCGAACACCTCGACCTCAACGGCGGTCGGTAACCTGATTAATGTGTCCATCGTCGGTCGCAACAATGTCGTTGTCCTGAATTCGAACCAGAACAATACCGGCAATGTGACCGCG
>QBLX01000001.1:46357-48236 GCA_003241825.1 Alphaproteobacteria bacterium | reverse complement strand
TCGTCCTACACGCCGGCGCTCACCTGCCTTGCGATGCAGCGGGCCTGGACGGATGGCGCAGCACCACGAATTGCCGTTGGCCGGATTGCAGACCTTACAGGGCGCGTGGATCTCCAGACAGGCGCGCGCGTATCCCAGGCCGGTGCCCTGTTCGCCGTTACGGCGCTGACCCGGGCGGGTGTCCCGGTCGTCGAGCGGCTGGATAATTCGGTCGCGGAAATCGAACTGAACTATGCCCGTCAGCATCTGCTGTCGGACACGCCGGAGCAGGCGGGTATTAGCGCCGACAATTTCCGGCCCATCCTCGCGGGCCAGATTGCGGGCTCCCGCTACTACATCGTCGGCGGCGTTTCCGAACTGAACTACAACATCGGCTCATCAGGGGTGGAAGCACAGGTCGGCGGAACCGCGACCGGCGATGTCCGCGGCTTTCTCGGCTCTTCCAGCTATGTGTTGAACGTCGCTGTGGACCTGCGACTGGTGGACACGCGCTCGCAGGAAGTCCTCCAGAGCGTCAGTTTCCAGAAGCAGGTCGTTGGCGTGGATCGCGGGATCGGCCTCAACGGGACCGCCGGATCCATCGGCGGCGTCCTGACGGGCGGGAACAGTGCCATGGAGCCGATCCAGGCGGCCGTGCGCACGGTGATCGACCGCGGCGTGTTTGAGCTTCTTTCAGGACTTCAGGTGCAGGGTGCTGGCGACGCCTGCCTTGCCTCGACCGAATTCGCCGGTCAGGGTCCAGCCGGAAATGCTCGTCATCGCCGCCCTGGAGACCCTTCATGAGCCGTCCGATCGTCGCTGTTTTGGCCATGGCGGGCATCCTGTCCGGCTGTGCGAGTGATCGATATGACCCTTCGACGGGCCTTTACGCGCGCCCGATCGGTGGCGCTCCGGCCACGGAGAACGACACGGCCTATTCCGAAGCCTTGCGATGCCTCGCTACCCGGGCGCGCGAACAGGGGCGCGAGTCGCCCCGCCTTGCGGTCGGTGACATTTCGGACCTGACAGGGCGCAGCGATTTCGAGACCGGCCGCAAGATCAGCCAAGGCGCGGCCCTGTTCGCTGTAACCGCCCTGACCAAGGCGGGTGCACCCACCGTGGAGCGCCAGGATCGCGGTGTTTCTGAAGTCGAGCGTCAGTATGCCCAGGCGCACCTGCTTTCGGACAGTCCCGATGCGGCGGGGCAAAGCGCAGAGAATTTCAGACCCGTTTTCGCAGGACAGATCGCCGGTTCGCGATACTACATCGTCGGCGGGGTCTCCGAACTGAACTACAACATCCGCTCCAGTGGCGTGGACGTCTCGGGCGGATCTGCTGAAACAGCGGGCCTGAGTGGCGGTCTGACGCACAGCGGCTACATTATGAACATTGCCATCGACCTGAGGCTGGTGGACACCACCTCGCAGGAAGTGCTGGCGACGTCCTCGTACCAGAAGCAACTGGTCGGGCGCGAAACCCGGGTTGGCGTCTTCGACTTCCTGAATGGAAACATCTTCGATCTGTCTGCCGGAACCGGCGGATTCGAGCCGATCCAGTTTGCCGTCAGGACCGCCGTGGAACGCGGGCTCTACGACTTCGTTGCGGACATCTACGGCCTGCCGCGCGACAGCTGTATCAAGGATGCCGATTCCTCGGATGAGGTGACCCTGCTCGCCCAGCGCGCGGCCGCAGAACGCGTCCAGATGGCTGCAGCCAGAGTGCCCGCTCCGGTCCAGAGGGCCGCCATGGCACCCTTGCCATACGTGCCCACGGCACGTGGTCTGGCACCCGCCTATTATGCACCCGCTCCGGGGGCCCCTCCGGCAGCGTACCGTTCGCTCCGTGACGCCTTGCCGACGACGGCTGGCCGTCCGAGGGGATGGGTGCCGCGCACGGGTCC
>QBLX01000001.1:43309-46347 GCA_003241825.1 Alphaproteobacteria bacterium | reverse complement strand
GTTAGCGGCAGACCGGTTCTGCCCACCGCCCCGAACAATCAATAGCAGACATCACGGCAGGAGCCCCGCATCGGGGCGCCTGCCGAAGCGGCTGGTCGTTCCTCTGGTCGGTCAATTCTGCCCCGAGACGTGGAATAAATTGCCCAGGCGGCGATTTCTGCCGGGCCAGCCCGTTCCTGCTTAACTGATTTTAATGATGAATTTTCTGTGTGGCGTCCGGCACGGTGCTTGAACATACCGGACTGAGCAAAACGCTCGGGCCTCAGAAGAGGCTGCATATCCAGAAGGAAAGAGGCACGAAGTGTCGAACAGCATCAATACGAACAGTGGCGCCCAGATTGCTCTGCAAGCCCTGAACCAGACGAACCGCGAACTGGGCATGACCCAGAACCGCATCAGCACTGGCAAGAACATTTCGTCCGCCAAGGACAATGGTGCCATTTTCGCCATCGCCACATCGCAGCGCGCCGAACAGGGTGCCCTGAACGCTGTCATCAACTCAATGCAGCGCGGTCAGTCGATCCTGGATGTTACTCTGGCGGGTGGTGCAACGATCGTCGAGGCGCTCGAAAAGCAGAAGTCCCTCGCCGTGGCCATCCAGAATTCGACAGCCGCCTCGGCTGCCGAAACCGCCTATCTGGCTGACTTCAATGCCCTCGGCAGTGAAATCACCCGGGCTCTGGCGGGCTCGTCCTTCGACGGCGTCAACCTGTTCGCCACGACTACCCAGCAGACCGTGCTGACCAGCACGGGTGCCACTGGCAACACCGCCCAGATCGGTCGAGCCACGGCGACAACCGTCACAACAGCGGGCGGTGCTGTCGCACGGGCCGGTGCAACGGCTGTCATTGTGGATACTGCGATCAACACCTTCACGGCCTTTCTGGGAACCCTCGGTTCCCAGTCGCAGTCGCTTGAGCGCAGCCTGACCTTCACCTCGAAGCTTCAGGACGCGATCGAAACCGGTATCGGCAACCTCGTCGACGCCGACCTGGCCAAGGAAAGTGCCAAGCTGACGGCCCTGCAGACCAAGCAACAGCTGGGTGTCCAGGCGCTGTCGATCGCCAACCAGTCGAGCGGCATCCTGCTGTCGCTGTTCCGCTAACACCACAGGATGTGAATGGCGGAACCACAAGGTTCCGCCCTCGACGTCCGTTCCTCACCCGCCGATTGCTGATCCAGACTGTATTGACCCGGTTACGGGGTTCCGAGCCGGTCAAAGGCGAAATCGATCGCCAGCATTCAACCAGAGCCGGACGCACGATGTCAGGTTCGAAAGGCTGTCGGGTGAGCGCGCCCAGACCAGATGCGAGGGCAGGGTGGTTACGCCCGGACTGATCGTCTCCCTCGCAGGGGCCCCCATTGGTGTGATGCCGCTACCCCACGGATTTTTCCGGAGGAGTGCGACAGGCTTTGGTCTGGCTAGCCGACGCGCGCGAACGCCGCCGCTCCAGCTGGCCGTTGAGGCTGAGGCCGGGATGGATCCGGTTCGAATGCCCGCAACAGTGCATCTGAAGCACTCCTTGAGCCACCAAACATGGCTTCGATACCCCGGACGCAGACCCGCACGTTCTCGTCGGCCAGGCGATAGAACACCTGCTTGGCTTCGCGTCGGGTCTTGACCACGTCAGCCCGTCTCAACTCGGCCAGTTGCTGGCTCAGGGCGGGTTGTCCGATCCCGGTGGCTTCGTCGATTTCACTGACGGTATGCTCGCCATCGATCAGTCTCGAGAGGATCATGAGGCGTTGCGGCTGAGCGTAGGTCTTGAGCCGCTCTGCCGCTGCATCGGCTGCGGAGCGGGAGGCATAAAGGGTCATTTCTGTTCAGCCTGCGTCCGGTAGAACCAGGGCGCGTCACCGTCGATCACGACCGCCTGCTGATCCTGTGGCGGTGTCAGAAGCAGATCCTGCCCGGGACGCCATCCCTCCGGGGCGAGAACGTCGCCTTTCGCGGTACGCTGCAGGGCAGCGACCATGCGCAACATCTCGTCGACCGAACGCCCTATGTTGAGGGGATACCAGGTCATGGCGCGGATGACGCCCTCGGGATCAATGAAGTAGGTCGCTCGCACCGACGAAGAGTCGTCCGCATCGGGCTCGATCATGCCGTAGGCGCGGCCGACCGCCATCGACGGGTCCTCGACGATGGCGAACGGGATCCTGACATCGAAGGCCTCATGGATCGCCTGAACCCACGCGAGGTGGGAGTAAAGGCTGTCCACCGAGAGGCCCAGCAAACCGCAATCGAGTGCCGCAAACGCATCAGCGGCCTTTGCTATGGCCACGAACTCGCTGGTGCAGACCGGTGTGAAATCCGCCGGATGCGAGAAGAACACCAGCCATCTGCCACGGTATTCGTCGAGGCGGATCTCGCCCAGAGTCGATCGTGCCTGGAAGGACGGCGCGATATCGCCGATCCGAAGCGGGCGGCCTTGAGAGGGGAGTGCAGAAAAATCGGTGTCGCTCATGACGGAGGGTTCGCATCTCATAACGGTTGACGCAACTCACATACACGATTACACGTTTATTGTAATCGAGAATTCTTATGCGGAGCCGACCATGATTGATGCCCACCTTCAGGACGCTGCCAAAATCGTCGATAGTGCGCGCCGTGGCGTGACCCCGGTCGTGAAGAGCTTCTTCGACGAGCCGACCAACACCGTCAGCTATGTTGTCCACGACCCGAGGACCTCCGAGGCTGCTGTTGTCGACAGCGTTCTCGACTTCGATGCCGCTGCCGGGCGTACGTCCTTCGCCTCCGCAGACGCCATCATCGCCTATGTCAAGGCCGAGGCCCTGACGGTCACCTGGCTGCTGGAAACGCACGCCCACGCCGATCACCTGTCCGCTGCGCCCTATCTGAAGCAGCATCTGGGTGGTCAGCTCGCGATCGGTCGAGAGATCATCCACGTCCAGAATGTCTTCGGGAAAATCTTCAACGAAGGCACGGATTTTGCGCGCGATGGATCGGAGTTCGACCGGCTGTTCGAGGACGGCGACCGGTTCCAGATCGGCGACCTGGAAGCCATTGCGTTGCA
>QBLX01000001.1:40148-43299 GCA_003241825.1 Alphaproteobacteria bacterium | reverse complement strand
GCGACACCCTGTTCATGCCGGACTACGGCACAGCGCGGGCTGACTTCCCGGGCGGCGACTCCCGGCAACTCTATCGATCCATCCGTCGCCTCATGGCGTTGCCCGAGCGCACGCGCCTGTTCCACTGCCACGACTACAAGGCTGCCGGACGCGACACGTTCGCGTGGGAGACCACAGTCGGCGCTCAACGCACCGGCAACGTCCATGTGCATGAGGGCGTCGGGGAGGACGACTTTGTGGCAATGCGCGATGCACGTGATGCCACCCTGTCGATGCCCAGGCTGATCCTGCCGTCGATCCAGGTGAACATGCGCGGCGGACATCTGCCAGAGCCGGAATCGAACGGCACCCGTTATCTCAAGATCCCTCTGGACGTGCTGTGATGGGCGACCTGTTTGCGAACGCCATGCCGATCCAGGGGCTGATCGGTGGCCTGATGATAGGCACGGCGTCGGCCATCATGCTGCTGGGTCTCGGACGCATCGCGGGGGTCAGCGGTCTGGCGGCACGGGCCACCGGCATAACCGTCGACGGCGCGCCCCGGCCGCTGTCGATCGCCTTCGTGGTCGGCCTGCCTCTGGGTGGCCTGGTCGTTTCACTGCTCATCGGCCCCGTCGAGGCGCGGTTCGAACAGGGCGTCGCCGCCCTCGTCATTGGCGGCCTTCTGGTCGGTTTCGGCACCCGGATGGGCAGCGGCTGCACCAGCGGCCACGGAGTCTGCGGCATGTCGCGACTGTCGGCCCGGTCGCTGGTCGCGACATCGACTTTCATGCTGACGGGTTTTGCAACGGTCGCTGCCATGAACGCGATGGGGCTTGGACAATGATGCGCCCTATCGCCTTCGCCCTGATCGCAGGGGCCCTGTTCGGTGCAGGCCTGGCAGTGTCCGGAATGGCCGATCCGCAGCGCGTGCGAGGATTCCTGGACCTGTTCGGTGCCTGGGACCCGACGCTGGCCTTCGTCATGGGAGGGGCGCTGATGCCCATGGCCATCGCCTGGCGCATCCAGAAGCGTATGCCGTCGCCCATGGCGGCCGAGCGGTTCGCCCTCCCCACCGTTCGGGACCTCGACCCCCGACTGATCGGTGGAGCGGCCCTGTTCGGCATCGGCTGGGGCATCGCCGGGCTCTGTCCCGGTCCCGCCATCACTGACCTCGCCATCGCCCCTGTCCCTGCCGCCATCTTTGTTGTGGCGATGCTGGGCGGGATGATCCTGCACCGCCTGCTGCCAGCCACCCCGGCAAAGCAGCCCCCTACGGAGACATACAATGTCTGACAGCCAATCGACCGTCGGCCTGCCGCGCCTGAACGCGCCGGCCCCGAATTTCTCGGCCAAGACCACCCACGGCGACCGCTCGCTGGCAGACTACAAGGGACAGTGGCTGGTGCTGTTCTCGCACCCGTCCGATTTCACGCCTGTGTGCACGACCGAGTTCATCGGGTTCGCCGAGGTCGCGGCTGAGCTCAAGGCGAAGAACTGCGAACTGCTGGGCCTGTCGATCGACAGTATTTTCTCCCACATCGCCTGGACGCGGAACATTGCCGAGAAGTTTGGCGTCGAGATTCCGTTCCCGATCATCGAAGACCTGAAGATGGACGTGGCTCGCGCCTATGGCATGATCCATGAGGGTGCCAGCGACACATCCGCCGTTCGCGCCACGTTCGTGATCGATCCCGAAGGCGTGCTGCGCGCCATGCTATACTATCCGATGAGCAACGGCCGCTCGATCCCCGAGATCGTCCGTCTGGTCACCGCCATGCAGACGAGTGACGCCAACGGCGTTGCGACGCCCGCCGGATGGCAGCCGGGCCAGGATGCCATCGTCTCTCCGCCCAAGACGATTACCGCGGCCAACGCCCGCGAGGGCGAAGGCTTCAAATATACAGACTGGTACTTTTCGACCCGCCCCGTCGCCGCTTGATGCTCGATCCGGCGCGGTCGATCCGGCCGCGCCGGCAACTCCCTCGCATGAAGGATGCCGTCATGAAGAACATGGGAACACTCGACCGGGTCATCCGCCTGGTCGCCGTTGCCGGTGTCATCGGGGCCTATGGTCTGGGACTGATTGGCGGGACCCTGGCTCTGGTTATAGGGGCCGTCGCCGTCATCCTCTTGCTGACCAGCCTGACGGCGACCTGCCCGGCATACATGCCGTTCAAGCTGTCGACCCGGCCGGGCCGGCGCTGACCCTCTAGCCGAACACTTCTGTCCAAGGACGACTGTCATGCCATTCAAGTCCCTCACTCCCACGCTCTCGGTCTCCCAGCAGCTCAGCGAGGCGGACGTCGCCCAGGCCGCAAGCGACGGCTTTCGCGCGCTCATCGACAATCGACCGGATGGCGAGGAGCCTGGACAGATTACGGCTGCCCAGATGCAGTTGCTGGCTTCGTTCCACGGCATGGGCTTCGCTCATGTCCCGACCGTGGGTGGCCAGATCAGCGACGGTGATGTTGAAGGCATGGCTGACGCCTTCGCGCGGCTCGAGGCCCCGATCCTTGCCTATTGCCGCACGGGCACGCGTTCGACGACGCTGTGGGCCTTGACCGAGGCCGGTTCGCAACCGGCAGACGCCTTGATCGCGACCGCTGCAGAGGCAGGGTATGATCTTTCGGCGCTGAGGCCACGCCTTGAGACCTCCGCGCAACCCCGATCGGCGCGTCTTTCAGACGGTCCAATGTCGTGAATGTCGGCGGCGGTGATTTCAATGTGAGGGATGCGCGCAGGCCCGAGGCCTCGGTCGTCCTTTCGGGTGTGCTCCACGGTGGCGAGTCTTTGGCGCAGCTCGGACGGCGTGACGCTGCCTGAGATGTCAACGCTTTCCCGCTATCTTCCTGTCCTAGACTGGGGTCGTCGCTACGATCGCCAGACGCTGACCAGTGATCTCGTTGCCGCGGCGATCGTGACGATCATGCTGATCCCGCAAAGCCTGGCCTATGCCATGCTGGCGGGCCTGCCGCCCGAGGTGGGCCTGTACGCGTCCATCCTGCCGATCATCGCCTACGCCATCTTCGGAACCAGTCGAACCCTTGCGGTTGGACCCGTCGCCGTAGTCTCCCTGATGACGCTGGCGGCAGCGGGCAGTGTGGCAGCGCCGGGTAGTGCGGAGTTCATCGCGGCGGCCCTGATCCTCGCCCTGCTCTCTGGACTGATC